>DASYLC010000194.1:0-83892 GCA_036009775.1 Chitinophagaceae bacterium | reverse complement strand
GGTGGGGAGAACCGGTGCGGTGACACCGGTAGCTAAACTGGAACCTGTGGGAGTCGGTGGTGTAACGGTGAGCAGCATCTCGGTGCACAATGAAGAATATATAAAAGAAAAAGATCTGCGTATCGGCGATGCGGTGCTGATCGAAAGAGCCGGTGATGTGATCCCGCAGATCGTAAAATCATTGCCCGATACCAGGACCGGGAAAGAAAAAAAGATCGTCTTCCCTGCTGCCTGTCCGGTATGCAAGAGTAAATTATTCAAAGAAGAAGGCGAAGCGGTATGGCGCTGTATCAATATCGAATGCCCGGCGCAGGTAGTGGAACGGATCATCCATTTTGTAAGCAAGGACGCTATGGATATCCGTGGTTTTGGTGACGCGAATGTGCGTAAGTTCTATGAGCTGGGTCTTGTAAAAGATATTCCCGGGATCTATACACTTGATTTCAATAAGCTCAGCGGGATGGAAGGATTTGGACAGAAATCAATTGACAATCTGCAACTGGCAATTGGCAATTCAAAGAAACAACCGCTGCATAGACTCATTTATGCACTGGGGATCCGCTTCGTGGGTGAAACAACGGCAAAGACATTGGCACAGGCTGTCAATCATTTACTGGATTTCAAAAAATTTACACTGGAAGACCTGGAGAACCTGGAGGATGTGGGACCAAAAGTCGCCGGCAGTATCCATCATTTCTTCAGTAATAAAACTAATATCGAGATCCTGGAACAACTGGAAAAATTAGGACTCCAGTTAAAGAATCCGAAGAAAGAACATAGTTCAGGTGGTAATCTTACAGGGCAGACCTTTTTATTTACCGGAACGCTCCCTACCTTAAAAAGAAGCGAGGCGGAAGCACTGGCAGAGGCAAACGGCGGCCAGATCCTCAGTGGTGTAAGTACAAAACTTAATTACCTGGTAGTGGGGGAAGATGCAGGCAGTAAACTGGAAAAAGCGAAGAAGATCAATACGGTAAAGATCATTTCTGAAGCGGAATTCCTCAAAATCGCCGGTAAAAAATAATATTGTCCGTGCCTTTAATTATTCTACCTTAGTAATGACCGTTATAGTGCTCTCATAACCTTATCGTACCATTGTTATTAAAGCGTTCTGTCCCTGGCTAAAATAATTTTTTATGATCAAAAAATTAGCCGGCGAAACCTGGAAATTGCTGACCTTTTCCGGGTGGAGGCATCTTCGCAACCGTTATGCTGTATCCACCGCAGGACGCATAGCCAGTTACAAATCCGACGTTCTGAAGGATGGAAAAATATTAAGCGGCTCGCTCACTACCGGTTATCGCACCCTGAATCTTCACCGCCCCAATAATAAAGGCACGCTCTATATTCACCGGGAAATGGCTAAACTTTTTTTGAAGAAACCATTGAACGGTTATCAATACGTGGTTCACCGCAATCATAATAAACTCGACAATAATATTAAGAACCTCAAGTGGGCTACGCTGGAACAAATGATCGGGCACCAGCAGGATAGCCCTGCCAAGATCGCGTATAAAGAAAAACAAGCCAACCGTGCCGAAGGATTAAAACTAACCTCGGCCCAGGTAAAAAAAATAAAAGGCATACTCCACAGTAAGAACCGGACGACCACCATTAAAAAACTGGCGGAGAGCTATGGCGTCAGTGAAATGACGATGTACCGTATCAAGAGCGGGGAGAACTGGGGAAGAATATGAAAGGTTTATGGTTGGTGGTTTATAGTTAGGGTCGTTTAGGTTTTAGATCCATTATTTTTTGTATAGAACCTTCTCTGCCAAGACACAAAAGATCTTTTGATCTTCTCCTGCTGCGGGTGAAATCGTAACTTTGGCCAATGTTCTTGTTGCAACGTACTATTTCCCTGCTCATCATTTTTTCCCTCTACACAACGGTATCTGCGCAATCACCGCGCAATCTTGTCTTTGAAGGAGCCGGCATCCGCGGTATTGCCTATTGTGGTGTTTTGCAAAAGATGGAAGAAAAAAACTGGCTACAGCATGTGCAACGGGTGGGCGGCACTTCTGCCGGGGCCGTTACTGCCCTCACTGTTGCCCTGGGGTATACCAGTGAAGAGATCCGGCAACTGATCAGCAGCACCGCTTTCAAAAAATTAAATGATGGAAAGTTCATGTTCGTCGGCGGCATCGCCAGGATGAAAAAATATTTTGGCTGGTACCGGAACAAGAAAACAGATGAATGGCTTAGCAATATGATAAGGGCGAAAACGGGCAATGCTGATATTACATTCAGGCAAATGAAAGAAACAGGTCGTTTTAAAGAATTATACGTTACCGGTACCTGCCTGAACAAACAGGAACTTATTATTTTTTCGTATGAAACATATCCCGATATGAAGATCAGGGATGCGGTCAGGATCTCGATGAGCATACCCTTGTACTTTGAAGCCTCCTTTATTGATCCATCGGGAAATGTTTTTTACCATCCGAAAGATAAAAAAGGGCTGGATATCCTGGTGGATGGTGGCATCACCGGCAATTTTCCCATCCGGATGTTTGACAGCACGCGGTATGTAGCAAACAGTTCTACGGCCAATCAATTTATCATCAACAAAGAAACTGTGGGTTGCCGCATTGATTCCGATGAACAGATCGAGAAAGATGTGAACGGTGACCCCCGCCTGGCAGCACTGCCTGTCAATTCATTGAAAGAATACCTGAACGCCTTTTATATTATCATTATTGAGAACCTGAACCGCCAGCTCCTGACAAAAGACGATTGGGCGAGGACGATATCGGTCAGCAGCGGGAATATCCGGCCGGGGATCAGGAAAATGAAGAAAGAAGAAATAGAATTGCTGATCAATAATGGCATAAGCGGCTTTGATCATTTTCATAAAAAATAAATACCTGTATGCTTCAACCATCAACAATAAAGTTCCTGAAGGATCTGAAAAAGAATAACAATAAACCCTGGTTCGAGAAAAACCGGAAGCAATATGAACAGGCAAAAAATGATCTCGCTGGTTTTATTCAGAAAGTCATTGACCAGCATGGAAAAAAAGACCCGGCCATTGCTTCTCTCCAGGTAAAAGACACGATGTTCCGTATCAACCGGGACGTTCGTTTTTCAAAAGACAAATCCCCTTATAAAGATAATATGGGTGCTTATATGGGCCGGGGAGGAAAGAAATCGGTTTTTGCCGGTTACTATTTTCATTGCCAGCCCGGGCGTTGCTTTATGGGTGGTGGTTTATGGATGCCGATGCCGCCGGAATTAAATAAAGTACGGCAGGAGATCGATTACAATTTCGCGGCATTCAAAAAGATCATTGGCAACTCAAAGTTCAAATCGATCTATGGCGATCTTTCAAGGGACGCAGAATATACGCTGAGCCGTTTACCAAAAGGATATGAGCCGGGTAATCCCGCGGAGGAATACCTGAAATTGAAAAGCTTTGTGGCGCTGGCACCGCTGAAAGAAACTGATCTAAGCTCAAAAGACCTGTTAAAGAAAACACTGGCCGCATTTGAAGCATTGCATCCCTTACTTGACTTCATCAACGAAGCGATACAGCCGGATTAATTTTGTTTATGACTGCTTTATTATCAGGATAAATACTAAAAGAGAACGTTTTAGAATCTGCCTACCCCAGCAATCCTTTTGACTGTAAATATTCGGCTATCTGCACCGCATTGGTAGCAGCACCCTTGCGGAGATTATCACTCACCACCCACATGTTCAGGGTATTCGCCTGGCTTTCATCCCTTCTCAATCTTCCCACGAACACTTCGTCTTTTTCATGCGCATCTTTTGGCATGGGGTATTGTTGTGTGGACGGATCATCAACAACGACCACGCCTGGCGCTGATTGCAACAAAGTCCTTAACTCACCGAGATCATAATCTTTTTCAAATTCTACGTTCACCGATTCGCTGTGTCCGCCCATGACAGGAATGCGAACTGTTGTTGCTGTGACTTTTATCGAATCATCCCGCATGATCTTGCAGGTCTCTTTTACCATTTTCATTTCTTCTTTGGTATAACCGTTCTCCAGGAACACATCGATCTGGGGTATCACATTCAGGTCGATCGGGTATTTATAAGCCATTTCACCGGTGATCCCTTTTCTTTCATTCTCCAGTTGGGTTACCGCTTTTACACCCGTACCCGTTACACTCTGGTACGTGCTCACCACGATCCTTTTGATCCCGTATCTTTTATGCAAAGGATTTAAAGCAACGACCATCTGTATAGTAGAGCAGTTAGGATTAGCAATGATCTTATCCGAAGCGGTGAGTATATCCGCATTGATCTCCGGGACCACCAATGGTTTGGTGGGGTCCATTCTCCAGGCGGAAGAATTATCTATGACTGTTATCCCTGCTTCCGCGAATTTCGGAGCCCATTCCAGTGAAGTGCCGCCACCTGCTGAAAAAATAGCAACTGCGGGGCCCGCTTTGATAGCATCGTCCATACTTACTATGGTATACTTCTTTCCCTTGAATTCTATTTGCTTTCCAACTGATCTTTCCGAAGCAACGGGGATCAATTCGGTGACGGGGAAATTTCTTTCCGCCAGTACCTGTAACATTTTGGTTCCTACAAGACCTGTGGCACCGACAACTGCAACTTTCATTTGGGTTTTTGTTTTTCTGTTTTTAAATTTCGTTATTCAATTTTAGTTGTCTGACGGTCTCCGTCAGACAACTAAAAACCTCCCGGTTGGGGAGGTTTGCTAAACTTTTATGTTGTTACATACATAGTGCTGCAAACCTCCTTAGGTGTGTTTCTTGCTGCGTTTTGTATGCTTAAATATTATCATTATTCGAAGACCCCCTTCGCTGTATGCTTCGGCGTTCAGGCAAAAATAGGCTGGCAGGGAGTTCAGCCCAAATATTCATGAAGAATTTTTATCAATTGCTATTTATTACAAGTGTTTGGGTTAACTTGGTAGTGATGAAATTCTACCGGCCATTCCTGCTTATGCTGTTGCTGGCACCCACTCTGCTGGTGGCACAAAACAGGTATGATGTAGTGATCGATGAGATCATGGCCGATCAAACACCACAGGTGGGATTACCCAATAACGAATGGCTGGAATTAAAAAATACCACTGCTGCGCCGATCAATTTGCTCAACTGGCGGATCGGTGATGCCACCGGGCAAAGCGGTCCGTTACCGAGCTTCACCTTACAGCCCGATAGTTTCGTGATCATCTGTACCGGCAGCGCAGTAGCAGCCATGTCCGCTTTTGGAACAACAATATCCGTCACCAGTTTTCCTTCCCTTGATAATGACGGGGATCAATTATTTTTAAGAGCCGCGAATGGAAGGACTATCCATGCGGTCAGCTATACTTCCGGCTGGTACCAGAACGAAGTAAAGAAAGACGGGGGCTGGACATTGGAAATGATCGATACCAAAAGTCCCTGCGCTGGCAGCAGCAACTGGAAAGCCAGTACCAGCGCAACCGGGGGTACACCGGGAAAGAAGAATTCGATCGACGCTATCAATAATGATACTGGCTTACCACAATTAAAGAGAGCGTATACAACAGATAATGTAACGATCATACTGGTGTATGATGAACCGGTTGATAGTTTATCCGGCGCCACCCTTGGCAATTACTCGATCGATGGAGGTTTGGCCCTGGCCAGTGCCACAGCCATTGCACCTTTATTCAATACGGTGCAGTTAAAGACCAGTGTTGCGCTTGTTGCCAATACTGTTTATACGATTACCGCCACCAATGTCAAAGACTGCAAGAATAATACGATCGGTGCCGTGAATAAAGTAAAAGTCGGCTTACCTGTAGATGCCGCCACCGGTGAATGGGTTATCAATGAAATATTATTCAACCCCCGTTCCAATGCGTTTGATTTCGTGGAATTCTATAATAACAGCAACAAGATATTTGATGCCTCCAAATTGTATATCGCCAACCGCAACAGCACCGGGGTGATCAGTTCGATCAAACCATTAAGCGCTATCCCTTTTTATGTTTTCCCGGGCGACCATATCGTGGAAACTGAAGACGCGGAGAACCTGGCGGTGCAATACCTCGTGAAGAATCCCGATAATGTCCTGGTGGTTTCCTCTCCTCCTTCTTTTTCTGACGATGAAGGAACTGTAGTGGCATTGAATTTTCAGGGAAATGTAGTCGATGAAGTGAAATATAAAGACGACTGGCATTTTAAACTGATCGATGATGACGAAGGCGTTTCGCTGGAAAGAATAGACCCGGCGGGCGTTTCGCAGGATGAGACGAACTGGCATAGCGCGGCTTCTACCGCAGGCTATGGAACTCCTACTTATAAGAACTCGCAATACAAATTGATCAGCCCGATCAACGCTACCGTGGAAGCGGTACCAAAAGTTTTCTCCCCTGATAACGACGGCAGGGATGATATTACCACGATCCAGTATGAAACGACAGGGCCCGGCTATCTTGCCAATATCACCGTCTTTGATGCCGCCGGCAGAACCGTGCGGAACCTGGTGAAGAACGGAACGCTGGGATTAAAAGGTTACTGGAACTGGGATGGCCTGGATGATAAAGGAAATAAATTACCGGTCGGCAGCTATGTGATCTTCACCGAAATATTCAACCTCCAGGGAAAGAAGGAGAAGTTTAAGAATGTTGTGGTACTGGCAAGAAAATTAAATTAAGGATCGGTATATTTCCTTCCTGATCTTTGTTTTATTCCCCATTATTTTTATATTTTTCACTTTTAGTCAATTCTGAAATAAAATAATTATGGATCAAAATAACCAGCAGCTGATCAAAGCCTCTGTTGTCGTAGTAATTATTGCCGGTGCTCTCGGCGCTTTAATGGTATTGGCCGGGGATATCGGGCCTGTCACCGGGAAAATATTTGCACTCTGCTTTTCCCTGATCATTTTTGGGATCACGGGCACGATCTGCATGGTAGTTACCCGCAAACCGGAATATAAAACACTGGGTGGCGCCGGTATGGTAACATCGGGACTTGGCTTTTTGATGAGCTTTATCATGGTTGTAGGCGAGGTCGGGGACGATGGCCTGCTGAAACTGGGAGCCGTATGCCTTATCCTTTCCATTGCCCTGGCACATATCTGCCTGCTGCATCATTTTACACTGCAAAACAAATACGCAGTGTATGCCCGTATCACTGCTACCACTGCGATCGCCATATTTTCTTTTTGTCTTATCACCCGTGTCTTTGAACCCATCCAGGGTATGATGGCGATGGCGTATAATCAATCCACGCTTAAGATACTTTTGGCATCTTTCGTAGTTGATCTTGGAGCCACATTACTGGTGCCGCTTTGTAACCGGCTGAAAGTAGATGACCCGGCTGACCAGCTTATATTAACAGAAGAACCGCCTACGGCAGAAGAACAACAGGCGATTGTCCCAACTGACAGTATTGACAGTGTTCAGCCTTAACTGCTCACGGGCCTCATCATACCAATTGAAAAGACCTTCGCTTTTATTTGTTATTGAAGGGGTTAAACCAGTTCGATCTCGAAGCTCACCAGTTCTTTGAACTGTTCGATCCTCCGGGTGATATCCTGTTTACTGATCTCTTTTAAACGGGTAGGACCGAATTTTTCCACGCAGAAACTGGCCATCGCGGAGCCGACGATGATCCCTCTTTTCATATTCCCGAAAGAGATATCGCCTGTTTTTGCCAGGTGACCTACAAAGCCGCCTGCAAAAGTATCTCCCGCGCCAGTTGGATCGAATACTTCTTCAAGCGGTAGTGCGGGTGCAAAGAATACATTTTCTTCATGGAAAAGAAGAGCACCGTGTTCTCCTTTTTTTATGATCAGGTATTTCGGGCCCATCGCCATGATCGCTTTGGCTGCTTTTACCAGTGAGAACTGGCCGCTCAATTGTCTTGCTTCCGCGTCGTTCACCAATAGAAGATCCACATGTTTCAATACTTCCTTCAGATCCGGCATGGCTATTTCCATCCAGAAATTCATCGTATCCATCACGATCAGCTTCGGTCTTGTCTTCAGTTGTTTGATGACACTTAACTGTGTGGCGGGCGCCAGGTTGCCGAGCATTAAGAATTCAGCGCCCTGGTAACTATCGGGAATTTTAGGATTAAAATCGGCGAGTACATTCAGGTCGGTGACAAGCGTATCCCGGGTGTTCATGTCCTCATGATAGCGGCCGCTCCAGAAAAATGATTTTTTATCGGGAACGATCTCTACTCCTTCCAGTTGCACGCCTCTTTTCTTCAGCTCTTCCATTTCTTCTTTGGGGAAATCGTACCCGACAATGGATACCTGCTGGATCGGTTTTACAAAATTGCTGGCAGCGTACGCCACATAGACAGCAGATCCGCCTACGATCTGATCTGTTTTACCAAAAGGGGTTTCAATTGCATCGAAAGCCATGGTACCGACGGTGATTAAAGACATAAGTGAAAAGTTATCAATTAATAAATGATTCAACAGGTCAAGTGGTCAAATGGGTCATAAAAGTCATATAGGTCATATCAGTCACAAAGGTCAAACGTGATATGTAAAGGCTTGGGGAACCAGGAAAAAGAAATAGCATTAAAACGACTTCCCCTGACCCATATGATCTATATGACTTATGACCATAAAGCGTGCAAACCTACATGAATTTTGGGTACAGGAAAAAACCAATCCTTCGTTTTCTATACCTTTGAAATTCAATCATCCGTAATATGACCAGGCGGTTTTTGTTAGTGGCTGTTTCCTTTATTATCGTTTGTTCCTCCCGGGCACAATTCGACAGCAGCTTTATCAAAAAGAATATCCGCCACTGTGCCGATAGCCTGACACTGGCATTCAGGGCAAGGAACTGGGATATTTTTACACGGTACAGTTATCCTGCCGTTGTGGGAGCGATGGGCGGGAAAAAAGAGTTCAGCGATTATATCGCCATGGTCTTTAGCCAGGCTCCTGATTCCGCATGGAAAAAATATGAGACCGGGAATATCCTGCAATTGGTAAAAAAGGGAGGCGATTTCCAGGCGATCATTGAATTGAACTCAGTGATAGAGTGGCAGGGAATGCGTATCACCACTACTTCACACCTGGTCGGGGAATCCTGGGACGGGGGAATGTTCTGGACCTTTTTTGATTCACAGGGAGACCGTGTCGCGGCCAAACAAATCGATCCCAACCTGAGTGAAGACCTTATCATCCCCAAACGGGAAGAAAAAAGGGAATCCCTGATCAGGCCAAAAGGCAATCATTGATCAGCATCTTCCCTACCACATGGTTTATTATCTTTGAGCATGGCAAAAGCACAACGTAAAAAGGCTTCCAAAAAAGATTTTATCGTACAGCGGGCGTCCGCTATGTTCCGGGAAAAAGGATTCCCGGCCACTTCCATGCGTGACCTTGCTGAAGCGGTTGGTATTGAAGCGGCAAGTCTTTATAATCATATCCGGTCCAAGTCGGAGATCCTGCAGGAGATCGTTTTCCGGATCGCCAATGAATGTAATGTTCATTTGGAAGATCTTGACGAGAACCCGGACAACAGTACCCGGAAGATCGAATCCCTGATCCGGTTTCATGTGCAGATGATGCTGAACCGGTTCGATGATTATACGGTAATGATCAATGAATGGCATCATCTGCCGGAGCCCTATCTTACCAATTTCACCACGCAGCGACGCAACTATGTACAAAAAATGGAAGCGATCATTGAAGAGGGCGTACGCAATAAAGAAATGAAACCTGTATTGCCCTATGTGGCCATGCTGACGATCCTGTCATCGGTGCGGGGTCTTGAATTCTGGCATCGCAGCGGGAAAAAGATCACCCCGCAAATGCTGGAAGATAATATGGTCAATCACCTGATCAGCGGATTAAAAAAGAACTGAGCACATGTCTATTCATTTTCACCGGTTACGGGTAAAAGAAATAAGCAGGGAGACCAGCGATTGTGTAGCGGTTAGTTTTGAGATACCGGAAAACCTGCAAAAGGATTTTATTTTCCACCAGGGACAAAGCCTGACGATGCGGACCCATATCAATGGTGAAGAAGTACGCAGAACGTATTCTATCTGCAGTTCACCACTGGACAAGGAATGGAAAGTAGCTATCAAAATGGTAGAAGGTGGACTATTCTCTTCCTTTGCCAATAAAGATCTGAAAAGGGGCGATGAACTCGAAGTGATGGAGCCCGTTGGAAAGTTTTATGCAGAACTGGACCCTTCTTACCAAAAAAATTACCTGGCCATTGCCGCAGGAAGCGGGATCACTCCTGTTCTTTCTATTATCAAGACGACATTGAGAACAGAGCCTCACAGCAGCTTTACACTGATCTATGGCAACAAAAGCCGCAGCTCGATCATTTTTTTTGAAGAGCTGGAAGGTTTAAAGAATAAATACCTGCAACGATTCAATCTTATCAATGTGCTGAGCCGTGAAAGAACCGATGCGCACCTGAATTTTGGCAGGATCAACAAGGAAAAACTGGATGAATTAGCAAAGTTGGTCGATTACAACTCCTTTGATGAAACATTTATCTGCGGACCGGAAGAAATGATCTTTACGGCAAAGGATTTTTTGGAATCGAAAGGCATTGATAAAAAGAAGATACATTTTGAATTGTTTACTACGCCCGGTCAGAAGAAGTCCGAAGTCCGGGGTCGGAAGTCCGAAGAAGACACTGGTCCCAGGAGTAAGATCTCGGTAAAGCTCGATGGGCGTTCTTTTGATTTTGATCTTTCATTGACAAGTGATATTACTATACTGGATGCTGCTTTGAATGAAGGGGCCGATCTTCCTTTTGCCTGCAAAGGCGGTGTTTGCTGCACCTGCAAAGCCCGGCTCCTGGAAGGCGAAGTGGCCATGGATGTACACTGGGGCCTGGAAGATGAGGAAGTAGAAGAGGGCTATATTCTCACCTGCCAGAGTCATCCCAAAACTGAAAGAGTGGTGGTTGATTTTGATATCAAATAAGTTTTATCAGGCCCTCCTTTCACTGAATACTCCGGCTTACCTGGAACTGCTCACCGTTCATTAGTGTCAGTTTTTTATCCGGCAATATCTCTGCAATAAAAAGTTTGTTCACGATATGCGTCCGGTGTATCCGGTAAAAAAGGGCTCCCGGCAATTTATCTTCAAACCAGTGTAATACTTTGGCCACCGTGATCGGGTAAGCATTATCGAGATAGATCCTGCAATAATTACTTCTTGCTTCCACCCGGATGATATTTTCCGCCAGCAGTTTCCTGGTGCCTTTATTCGTTGGTATCAAAACATCTTTCATTCCATGTCTTTATTTCAGAATGGTGAGGGTAAATCCTGTATTCACGGTACCGGTAGCGCCCGGGTTCAATCGTAGGGTCCGTATCGTTACATTCGAATTCACTTGCGGGTAATTGGGTTTGCCGCTATTGATGATCACATCTGTGTTCATATCGGGCAAACTATTGCAACTCCAGTTGACAGGATCCTCCCAGGCAATACTCACGGTTCCTTCCCAGGTCATGCCGAATTTCAGGATAAACTCGTCACTGTACGTAGTACCATTCACCAGGCAGCGGAATTTAAACCCGTACATGCTTGACGGCGCCGTCGTTAAGGATAACATAGTTGTTGTAGCCCCACTGTAGATACCACCACCGGTCACATTGGTATAACCGGTTCCATTGTCCACCTGCCACTGAAATGTTACTCCATTCAGCTTGCTGTCAAAATCCACATTCCCGTTCGGACAAATAATATACTGCCCGCTGCTGATCTTTACACTGTCCAGCAGTTTCAGTAACTCTATATTGCCGGCGGTATCGGTGGCGGTCACATAAAACTTGTAGGAATGTTCAGCAAGTCCGTTGAATGTAGTGTCTGTTCCGGTAAAATTGGATACATACAGTTCCGGCGGGCCGTTATCATCGGCTACATAAATAGAATAATGTCTTACCCCCGAACCATTAGGGTCATCGGACCCGGTATAGGTCAGTGTTACTTCTGTATCAGGACTAAGACCAGGTAAATTGGTAATACTACTGGTAGGTGCTACAGCATCTATGGTATTGGTGTGAATATTTGTCGGGATCGTGTCATTGATGTCGAATACGATAAAAGCTGTTGCCCCGATCGTATCCAGTGTCTGTGATGATGACAGTGGTTTGATACTGAAGCTCACAAATCCGTGGCCGTATTCCGGTTGGGTAGTATCTGGCAGGAACAGGAATCCGGCTAATGGATCTTCCGGTGGAAGCAGTGTAACAGGATCTATACCCTGGAACTCCCAGAATAGTTGATTATTTATTACATCATAACCAGCAATGACATCTACATACAATCCCGCTGAATCACGGCAATCCAAACGCTGGTAGTAAGATGCTGTGCCTGCTGGTATATCAAAGGACTGATTATTGAAACCAAAACTTCCCAATTCTAAGGTAGCCGCGTCTTGTCTGGGTTCTATTGGCGAAGTTATCTTTACATATCTCACCCTGGCCGATGCCGTTGTGTCGTTCTCAAATAAGATCGTGTAGGGCATCCGGTCATTTACACTTACCCATTTTTTATTGGGCTGCCCTTCCGGGCCAATGATCAGGTTAGGGTCAAGGTTGACGAGGACATACATTTCTTTCACCGGGTCCCAAACCCATTTGAATCTTTTTGAAGTGCCTCCATCGGGACAATTGTTTAATGCCTCTTCATAATCTCTTCGCCTTTCGTCCATTTTATTCCTGGCTTCATACCAGTCATACCCTTTTCCTTGCTGAGCTGCCCAACTTCTGGCATCATCTTCTATCTCTTCTCCCCAATCACTATAATAATAATTAAGGCCTTTCTCGCTAACATAATCAACTCCTTTAACTGTAATGATTGCAATTCCAACGTTTGTTGCTGACAGCCCGAGTAACAAAGTTGTTCCTCCTCCATACAAAAGCCCAGCACCTGTTGCTGTGGTTCCTGCCAAACCAAGAGCTAATTCCCCTCCTTTTTCTGAGTTCTCCATCAAAGATCTCTCCGAAAAATTAGAACCGAAGTCTACAGCCTGCCCAGCATTACCAATAACACTAAAAGGCAGCAGCACAGTACCGACAGGTCCCTGCAAATTGTTTGCGTACCCTTCGCTTATTTTTCCCCCCAGCCAATTGATTGTAGACAATGTTGTTCCTGTGTAATTAGCTGCGGTAACTACTGACATTTCTTCATCAGATTCGCCGGGGCATCCTTTCTTCAGCCCCCATACATCCACTCCATTCGCGGGGTTATTGCCTGTATACTGGTACATACCCGTTCCATCTCCATACTCTATCAAATCTCTTTGATTAAACACACCAGTTTCCGGGGAATAATTTCTAAAGAAAAAACGGTAACTACCGGATGTGCTGTCATACTCCTGCCCGGTAAACCCAAATCGATTGCCTGCAATCGATGAAGGAAGCGGATTATTCAAGCTATCATACCTGGATGGTTTGCCATATGCATCATACCGGTAGCTTTCAATTAATCTTCCATTGCTGTTGCTGATCGCTTCGACAGAGTTCAGCTCATTGGAGTGATAGTAATAACTATTACCATTCTTTTCATTCAATACCGGGGATAAGAAGTTGGTAAATACGCTACGGCTTAATAATGTATTACTACTACTTCTTTCTTCTATCTGAGCTGCACCGCTGTAAGTGTATTTTAACGTAACGCCGTTTATGGTTTTAGTGATCCGGCGGCCTACGGCATCATAACCGTAGGTAAGCACACTGGCGGGCGATGCTGAGTCTTTCTTTAGCCGGTTCTCTGCGTCATAAGTTTTATAAAACGTTCCATCAAAGGTCATATTGCCCCGGTCGTCAAATGTGAAGCTGGTGCTGCTCACAGCAGTCATTTGGTTCAGGTTATTGATGCTGTAAGTTGCAGCTGCACCATTCAAATTAGCGGCGGTACGGTTGCCCACTGCATCGTAAGTGTAAGTATTTTGTATCAAAGGACTTCCCACTGGTCCCCTCTTATAATTAGTGAGCCGGTAACCGTTATCATATATAAACTGTTCTGATAGAGCCGGGTTGTTCAGCCGGTTGATGGCTGTTTTGTTCATTTCTTTATCATATGTAAAAGAAGTGTTTTGCATCGTTCCGGTAGTAATGGAACTCAGGCGGTTGGCAAAATCATATTGTATCGTTGTACTTATGCCATTAGCAAAGCTCTTATTCGTAAGCTGGTTAGCATTATTATATACATACTCCGCCACTGTTACCCCATCTTTTGAGATCTTTGTCAGCCGGTTCCGGGTATCGAACTCTTTGATCACGGTTGTACTGTCGGGGTAAATAGTCGCCTGGGTGCGACCGGCAATGTCGTAATTATATCTCGTCGTTCTTCCATCAAAAGTCTCTGATAGTATCCTGCTCAGCTTGTCATAGAAAAAGGTAACGGTACCGCTGTTATTGGTAGCGGTCAATATCCTGTTCAGTTTATCATAAGTATAACTATACACTTCACCGCCCGGTAAATGGCGACTGATAATACGATTCAGAGTATCGTATTGATAGTTGATTATTGTGGCATCTGTTAGCCGAATACTCGTAACATTACTCTTTTTATCATAAGCATACAGCATGTATTTGCCATCAGGATAAGTCATGGTCTTTCTGCGGTTCAGGCTGTCATAGGTATAAGTGGTCGTATTATTGTTCTGATCCTTCAGTGAAGTGATATTATTCATAGCATCATACCCGAGGCTTGTTATAAAGCCATTATTGTCTGTGTAGGTCTTTACCCTGTTAAGACTATCGTAAGTGTAATTACTTGTTCTGCCTTCCCTGTCTGTTGCTGAAATAATTTTATTGTTCTTATCATAAGTAAAAGACGAATTGTTGCCCAGCGCATCGGTAATTTGCTTTAGCCTGTCCAGGCTATCATAAACAGCCGATACAGTGGCGCCGGTGCCATTTGTATAACTGGTAATATTATTGTTCTTGTCGTACGTATAGATACCTATAGTGCCTGTACCATCACTTATGACTGTTACGCGGTTGAGCTGATCATACGTATAATTAACGGAACGTCCATTGGGCAAACTGATACTGGTAATATTGCCATTGCCATCATAATTATAGACCGCATTATTATTGTCGGGGTCTTTAGCTCCTTTCATTCTGTTACGGTTATCATAACTGTATTTGGTCTCATGTCCGAGTGGATTCTTCACGCTGGTCAGGTTATCCATACCGTCGTAAGAAAAGCTGACCTGGTTCCCGGTCGGCCCGGTTAATTTCACCACCCTGTTGCTGGCATCATAGTTTATAGTGCTGGTCTCATTATTTTTATTGATGTAAGAAATGATATTACCCTGTGCATCATAATTAAATTGTTCAATATTGTTTACCGGGTCAGTTATTTTTTTAAACCTGCCAAGTATATCATACTCCACCTCTGAGTTATTACCCCTTGCATCCGTATAAGCCAGTAACCGGCTCCTTGCATCAAAAGATAAGCTGGCAGTATAACCGTTCGGGCCTGTTACAGTCGTTGGGTTGCCATACACATCATAGTTATACATAAAAGTATTTCCCTTGGGGTCCGTGCTGCTGATGATGTCGCCTGCACCGTTGTAAGCAGCCGTGTAAACATTATTACCGGGTGTAGTTAACTGGATCATATTACCATCACTATCATAACCTATCGTATATATATTTCCCCTGGGATCGGTATAGCTTGTCATCTTATTAAAATCGGAAGAATAGGTATACGTACTAACCTGGTTCAGTGGATCCGTAACAGTAAGCATATTACCGTTGCTGTCATAAGTATAAGTATACACCTGTCCATTGGCATCTGTCATCTTTGTTGGGTTGCCATCGTCATCATACTCAAAACTCATATTGAAACCACAACAATTACCTGATTTGGAGGTGATCCATGAAATATTATCCACTGTCTGGTAAGTGTATTTAGTAACCTGGTTCCCTGCTGCCAGGTGATCGGTTACTGCCGTGGTCTTCGAAGCAGAATCGTAAGAAAAACTTATTCGCTTGTTACATCCCACCAATTCGCTGATAGACAGATCGGGAAAATAAATGATGTCGACCTTATTATTATTTTTATCCGCAAGAGACTTCATCGGCCCATTCACCAGGTATGTGTATTGGTATTTCCCGTTCAGCGGATCTTTTACTTCTTTTAAATTGCCCACAGCATCATAGGTGTACGTAAATGTTCTTGCCGGGATAGCTATCGCATCTACCACCGTAGCAAGGCGGCCCTGGGGATTGTATGTAAATGTTATGCTCTGCCCTGCCGTGTTGATCATCGAGGTAAGCAACGTGTCCGTATAAGTAAAGTTGATAGCGTTGCCGTTGGGCTCCTCCATCTTTGTTACCCGTTTATGCACCGGGTTATTGAAAAAGTATTTTGTACTGTCAAGGTCTATCAACACATACTGCCCGGGTTGATGCTGTATCAACCTGCTAAAAAATCCCCGCGGTGGATCATACCCTCCTCCCGGCATCGAATCATATTTATCTTCTCTTCCGTCACCCCACAGTATCAATCTTGCCCCGGGTGTTGTATCATGGCTGTACCTTATATTATACTCGAATGTCCAGCCTTTGCCGTAACCATACTCATCTTTAAACAAAAAACTGTTATAGTAAAAACTAAGGTTAAGATCAAACCCTCTTGCCGGTATATAGATATCTGTACGGGGTATAAATAAATTACCGCTTAGCGTATTGACCTGTGTTCTTAACGGCCCCCGTTTGTTGGGGTTGTTTAGATTCTGACCATTCGCTGCAACTGCCGATCCAAGGATGAATAGCAGCAACAGCCATTTACCCCTTCCGGGTTTTGAGTCCATGATATTTTTATTTGATAAGCAGTACATGTCTTTGTCTTTTACTCTTATTATTTCAGTTTAAATAATACAATAGGGTTTGGTGGTTGTTGACGGGGTGCCCTGCTGTGAACAATAATAGTTCCACTGCCACCAGCCCTGATGATGCCGGGAGGACCACCGGGTTCAACCAGTTCCAGGTACAACGATGTTGTCCCTGTTGGCACTCCTTCCTTCGTAAATGCCATCTTCATTCCTGCTTCGCTGTACAGTATCCTTGATTGTGCCGGTATATCGAAATTGGTCGAGTTACTATAGTTGATCAGGATTACGACCGGTCGGTTTACCAATGCCCTTGATGGAACTACCAGTTCAACCACCATCTGTGAATTCAATCCGCTCGCTGCGCCGGGATCACAACCGGGCGCATTACCATTCCCTGCCCCGGTATTAATACCGCCACCCGTTATCAAGCCGCCATTATTTGCCGGAACAATGGTGAATCCGTTTGGTAATACCGCCGTTGAAGAATCGGGCTTAACGAGTGTAACATCATATACACCCAATGGCCTGCCCTGCAAATTGAAGGTTGCAAACACCCCGGTGCTATTTGTGAAATAAACAGCAGAAGAATAGATAGTGGTGCCGGGCTTACTCAGTTTAGCGATCATACTATCTCTGAACAGTGAACCTTTTATCTTCACCGTTACATTCCCGATATTCCCGCCAGTATTGGTATGCACACTCAAAATAGCAAACGGCAGCTTCACTGCTTTTAGTGTAATATTTTGCACCAATGGATTGGGCGATACACAACGATACATTATGTAATAAACGGAATCTGTAACCGATGTCATGACGATCTGCTGGTTGCCATAATTCGGTATCTCAAACCGGTAGTCGTAATGTGCTGCTGTGGGAACAAAACTTCCACCGATGAACATTTCATTCTTCATTGTAAGCGAGTCATTGCTTTTCAGTGTGACAAGTATCGTGGAGCCATACAGTGAATCAGGTATCCGCATTTTATAATACCGGTTTAAGGTATGCAGCGTGTTCATTTCCGGAACATTCAGCAGTAGTTCTTTTACTTTTACATAGACCGGCGTGGCAGACATGCCTGTATTATTATCCTTATCGGTCTCAGTGAGATTGTTCAGGATATCTGTTTTTACAAATACATTGTAGCTGCCTTCTATTACACCCGTCACCAACGGAGCCATCCGTACGGTATCAGATTGCAGCGGCTGTATATAGATGTTCTTATTTTTAACACCCAGCAATATGGCCGTGGAATCAAATAAATCCCCGGACGACAAGTAGATACCATCCGATGAATAACCTCTTGCTTCTTCCCCCGAAACATTTTTTATGACCCATTTAGCCGTATCCATCGTATAGCCGAGATAAACCGTATCCGGTTTCAACACCTTACTGACTATAAGATCAGTTACTGGTGGTGCAAACACGGACAATAAGCTAAAGCCAAGGTTATTGTTGCCGTCAGATTCCACAACGGCATTATTTGAATTGGTCTCGCCGATCAATATATAGTTGCCGGGAACAATTGAAGCCGGTATAGTAACCGTTACGGTATCATTATATGATTGCCCTGGGACTAAAGGTGATAACCGGGTGCGGGTAGCCAATAGCCTGTCTCCATCATTAGGAAGGGCCGTGAAATCTTCGGAGAGTAAAACCTGGTTCCTGATGCTGTTTCCCGGGTAAGTAAGACCCGTTCCGTTATTCGTTACTTTATACACCACTGTTATCGGCTGACCCTGTGCTACCGAGGCAGGCGCAACCAGTATCGTATCCTTGAGGTCGGCCAGTAGCGGGCGTATCACATGTATCTTTTTCGCGGCACCAGAACCATTGCGAATAAAATTCACATTATTGGTCAACACTTTTTCCGCGCTGATGCTTCCCCTCGAATTTGTTTTTACGTATACGTAATAGTCACCGGTAGCAAGATTGGGAGTATAGGGCGACCTGCTGTCTGCATTATCCTCGCCCCTGTTGATCCGCAGGTATTTCAGGTAATCCCCCGCCAGTACATCTGCCGCATCCGCTAAAGAGTCCGCAGAAAAATAGATGGCATCAAACCAGGAATAATAATATTGGATCTTATTCGGATTATACCCGGTATTCTTTACCCTCCAGTTTGTCGGAAATACAAAACCGACCATCGTTGTATCAGGAGCTGAGACAGTAGTGACGATCTGGTCCACGAGCGGGTTGGTTAGCACTTTGCTGCCGGTACCGGTTACATTATTATTTGTACTGCTGCCTTCATAAATTGACAATGCCGCATTGGCTTTGATAAAGAAATAGGCAGACTGGTTAGCGGTTTGCGGGAAACAGGCGTTGAACTCATATGACATCTTCGGCAGGGTGATATGTATCGTATCGGTATAGTTACCGCCGGGGGGTATTTCTCTGGACTGGGTCTTTTTCGCAGCGTAATTATTGGTCGCAAAATTGAAACTTGGGCTGCAACTGAAATAAACACTGTCTGTCCAGCTGCCTGCCGTTGTACCTGTTCCATTGTTCGTCACAGTATAGGTAAGGTAGTTGGTAAAAATGGTGAATGTAGTATCCGGCATCTGGATATTTGTGACCACCAGGTCCGCGGGGATCGCTGCTGATACCGTGGTCATCACTGCGGCGCTGGTATTATTGACTGAATTGATTTCCCTGAATGCACTGTCGTAGTTAGTGATCACATAAAAATATTTCGCACCGGTAGTGGCAGGAGGAAATGTATAAGTAAGCGAATGAGGAATAGCCGTGCCAACAGGCATATCTTCAGTATAGGTCTTCGTATCTATCAGTTGTGCACTGGGATCAAAGGAAGAGAAATTGCTGGTATATATCCTGTCTCTCCTTATATGGTTGAATACTGCACCGGGACCATTGTTCAATACAGTATAGTTAATAGTTAGCTGCTGTCCCCCGCTTACATTAGAGGGCACTGTAACAGATGGCACTATTGCATCAGGCCGCACCACCATTATTGGCAGGGTGCTCCGTTTTATCTGTGCCGTACCCGGATATTCAAATACAGTTTTTGTGGGATTGGTATACACATACATGTAATAGTTACCCGGCTGCAGGGTATCAGGCATAGCAAAACTGGCAGTTACGGGAAAATCAGCCCCCGGGTTTATGACGGTGTGAACATTGACGTGTCCATGAACAATTGCAGGGCAACTTAAAAAATTGGGAACCGGATCAAAATACAATCCTGAATTCAGGACACCATGTGATGTATCTTTTACCAATATGGCATTGGCAAGATTGAGACCGGTGGAATCTGTACTCAGGTAAACCCGGTCAAGCCAGTAGCTGCTGCCAAAAGCAATACTATCACGTACAACGGAGGGCGCAATGCATATACTACCCGCGGGAGAACCCGGAGGACATGGGACATGACAGGTACCCATCGTGATATAATGCCCCCTGTTCTTTTCTATATTATCCCTGAATCCTTCGTTTTTGATCACCCAGTTTGCACCAACCGGCTGTGTCGTACTAACTGAAGTAACAGGCACCGTAAGTGTATTTACCGTAAGTTTTGGAGTAGGTGTAAGATATACCTGGACCTGCGCCTGGTTAAGATTATTATTACTTAATGCCCCCTCGTATACAAACGGGGCTGTTGTACTTGCATTGGCCTTCACATAAATAAACCAGGTACCAAAAATATAATTGGGTATCACTACCTGTAAACTTTTTGTAATAGAACCATCAGGCAGGATCTGTACTGAATCATTATACGCAGTTGCTTTTGCAGCATTAGGATAATACGAGTCGTTGAATTTTGGCAGGTAGAGTGGTATTGATACATTTCGGTCAAACAATGGATTCTGAGAAATGAACACGGAATCAGTCCAGCTGGAAGAGACCTGCGTCGCCACTCCAAAATTCTTCACTTTGTACGTCAGGTTCACGGTGCTGCCGGAGAAAGTGGAAGCAGGCGCAAAGATAGAATCCACCCGAAGATCAGGAGTAGGTGCCAGCGCTATGTTCATAGTGTTTTGCTTCCTTGCCGTATCATTCGCCACTGTTTCCTGCAATATCTTCCAGTTGGGGTGTTCATTGTCCGTAATTACATATATATAGACCGGGAAACTATATTGTACCGGCAATGTGAAATCAAGCGAGTTAGTATAAAACTGCCCGCTATCCAACGAAGAAGGTCTTATTTTTTTGCCCAGCAATAATGGTCTTCCATTTGCCGTAAGTGAGTTCCAGGAAGAGGCATTCCAGCTTGGCGAACCGGCAAAACTCACATTTGGTACAGTGTCCAGTGCAAAGTATACGCCATCATACCAGGTCGCATCCGTCGCTGTCCTGCCCGGACCGGCATTCGTTACTTTCCAGCTTATGGATATTGTCTGCCCCGATGTAGCGGTAGCCGGTGCCTGTACATCGCTCACTACAAGGTCCGGAAGAGGGATCAGCCTGAACTGTTGCGGAGAACCCGTTGTTTGCCAGCAGGGATTTTTCGAGACTATTTTCCATTTATACGTTCTGTTATATGGCAGCCCGGAGTTCTTAGGAATGATGTAATGGATATCGCTGATATTGGAAACATACGGTGTAACAGGTTCTATTGCCGCAGAATCCCACAGGTACAGATCATAGTTCACGGTATTATTACCCGGTATCCATGAAAGGGTGAGCGGCAACTGCTGGTCCACTGCATTGTTTGCCGGCTGCATATTGCTGACAGCACTGGGTACATTGTTAGATGTAGTGATATTATAGCTCTGCAGATTGGTATACACGGGATCGCAGGAACTATTTGCTTTTACGGTTAGTGTGTAAGCCCCTGGTGTTTGCCATTGCACCCATGCCGTATCATTATGAGTAGTAAGGATACCGCCACCAGTCAATGTCCATTCAAAATTAGCGCCGGGTATTTTTTGTGTATTGTACCGGTAGGTTGCCAGGCAGGGTGAAGTTTCTCCTGTAATAGGTGTTAATGTTCTTACCCCGATACAGAAGGTCCTCTCTACCGGTATAGCAGCATTGTAATTACTATTACCATTTTGTAAAGCCCTTACCGTAACAGTGCCTGCTCCTTTTTTGGTGATCTTATTACTGCTTACCGATGCGTAAGTCGTACCTGCTATAATGGTATAGCTGATGGTTTGTCCCATAGAAGACGTAGCAACAAGTGTGATCTGGGATGCATCAAAAATATGATCAGGAATACTATCGAATGTGATGACCTGGTCTCCTTTTATAACCGTAATAGTATCATTCACGGTTGACGCCGGCAGGTAAGCATCATCGCCCGGTTGTGAAGCTTTTACGATAATAGTTCCTACGCCCGTTATGAACAAAGTATCGTTGATGATAGTTCCCGGACCGCTTATTTTTTGATAAAATACCGGGAGTCCTGAACTGGATGTTGCCAGTAAACCTGCTTTGGCAATTGGGGACATGGACAATGTTGCCACATGCGGGAAATTGATTGTTTGAGCCTGGGCAGCAGCCGCAAATACAATAGCATTGGAGGCCGGCCCGGCGCCACAATCGTTTACAAATTTTACCGTAAAGCTGCCTGCATCAACTGCGTAATAGGACAATGCAGTCGCACCGGGTATCAGCACATCGTTTTTATACCACTGGCAGGTAGCGCCGGGCGGCAATGAATTGGTGCTGAGTGTCCGGGCAAAATTATAGGCCACCGGTATTTGTGTAGGGAACACCCCGTTAATAACTACGTTCAATGTTTTGATAAGTGAAGTGCCCGCTGCGTTGGTCAGGTAAAGTTGTATCCGCCGGTTCCCCGTTGTTGTCCAGTTAACGGTGATAATGCTGTCTGCAAAAGAAAATGTCCCTCCTCCATCCGGCAGACTCCAGTGATAGACTACATTGTTTTCGGGAATGTTTATTGCTTTATATACCTGTGTGCTGACGCAAACAGCTGTATCTCCCTGTAGGCTAAAAACAGAATAAGGCGGCAGTATCTTGCTTGTCAACTGGTATTTGAATGACCCGGTGTTCACATCGTCGAAAAAGCGAACATAAATTGTATCAGGTCCGGTGATCTTTAACCGGACCGTATCATAGATCGTTTGGCCATCCGCCACGCTTGTATTATTGGCAATATACCGGTTGAAGACGGAAACATTATTCTTGTTGACCCCGGAAAAACGAATTCTTCTTGTATTGGTACAACTTGTATTGGTAGCATTTACAAATAATACAAGGCTATCCGTGGCACTGAACACGAATTTATAGTAGTCATCCGCATCGGTTGTCTCATTAGCATAATAATAGAGATGTCCTTTTTTTGTCTGCCCACCTCCCGTTAAAACAGCCTGTGGTTTGGTATTATTGGGCTCCCGGTCATTATCGAGTGAACTCGTATCTGTGAACTGGTAAGATATTTCATACTCATGCGGGACATTGAAACCGGAAGTAACCTTGAGATAATAAGTCCCTGCACCTACCGCGCATACCACGGGCGTATTGGTATACGTGGAATCAGGATATAAAATGGATGGGGTGCCACCCGGGGAATACACGGTTGTAAGCCGTCCAATTACTTCCACCTGCAGTTTGTCGAAGTTCGAGTTGCTGGTGGGTTCGGTACCAAGGAAAACAGATTTGAGGTTAATGGTAAGCTTGCCATCTGCCGGCACATCCACCCGGTAATAATCATTTAGATCGGGAGAAATGGCAGACCAGAATCTCACGTTCCCTTTTTTAACCTCACCCGGGGCTAAAGGAATAGCAGCAGCCGTTGTTCCATTATATTCTGCATCAAAACGGGTGGTACTATCAGTAACACTATATTGAATATTATAATTTATTTTACCCGGATAACCTGTTCTGAGGCGGAGATGGTATTTATTGGCCGTAAGTCCCCGTATTTTAAAAGTTATCGTCTGCTGCTGGTTACAGGAGGGGTAATCGTTCCAGTAAGCGATCGCATAGTAAGCGCCTACTTCATTGCCCAAATGATCAAGCAGGTCGCATTCGAGACTGTAATTCTCTTCGGTGCATTCGGCATTCCTTGCTGTTGCCTGTATAGTGATCGACCCATAGTGCGGCATGGTAAAACTGTAGGCGTCGTATTCATCCAGGTATACATCGTTACCAATGTCATAAGCCCCAACATTCCCGCCGGCTATTATGTTTTCTTCCAGTGCAATGGCATTATAGGCACAGCAATTGTTTTCATTGTCAATAAATCCTCCCGGTTCCTTGTAAATAAAATTGTAGGCAAAGGCATCATTGGCAATAAATTTTACAAAAAGGGAATCCCCTGCCACCATATTACTGAGAGGTATACTGTTGTTCACCTGCTGGTAAGAGGTTACTGTAGAGTCATTCCCCACAAACCCTGAAGCAAAAGGGGTTGGGGAATCATTTCGATAACAAGAATATTTTATCCAGGCCGTGTTAAAGCAGCCATTGAAAATTGCGTTGAGAAATAATCTTTTTGTGGAATAATCGCCGGCCGGTAAAATAGATTTAAAGTAATTGGCTGAGTCAAAGTTGGTATTCCCCCAGAATTCATATCGCAGGCTTCCTTCTTTTAATACATTATAAGTGAACGGCCGGGCGGTAGCCATCGTATTCGTACCGCCATCAATAACAGCTGCATTGAACGGGATCCATTTGAATGTATAACTGAACGTGCCGCCGGGACTACTGTTGAATGTAAAATAATAATCGTCGGGCGCCATCCCACAAACGGTGATCGTGTCATACCTTGTTTGCCCGGCAGGGATAGGAGTAAATCCTATATTCTGCGCATATTGAAATTGCGGTGAAAGTGTAGGTCCCGGAAGTGTAAGTCCGTTATACACGATACAGGTCAATGTATGGGATCCTGATCCACTGGTATTCGTAGCCTGGACAATAACCCGGAAATTGGCATCGTTGACGAAATGAGCTTTAAAATTATCTATCGGATCAGGGCCGCCGACATTAGCCGAAGTACTGACCCCTGAAACTATATTATTTGCTGTTCCGAACGAATTATTCGATTCGCTCTCTGACTGGCCGAGACAAAGCAGGCCGGCACATACAGCAATGACCAGTAAAAAAACTCTTTTCATACCAGTTAGTTGGTTCGGTTTTGAAACTGAAAATATCCGCTTGCCTTATTCCCGCAAATAATCCATTTGGATTAGAAAGGATTTAAAAACCTATTCCGTAATTTGATTGAATAAACCAGGACCCGCTATTGAGGACCCGTTACTGCATATTGATTTGTATCTGTTGCCTGTTTATAGGCACCCGGGTCTCCGCCCAGCGGATCAACCGTTATAACACCTTCAGTTATAATGTAAACGAGGGGCTGCTGCAAACCACCATCGGCCAACTGGCCATCGACAGGAATAATCTTTGCTGGATATCTTTTCCCAATGGTATCCAGCAATTTGATGGCAATCATTTTATCACTATTAAGATCCAGCCCGGACTCCCGGATGATAAATATGTAAAGTTCTTCAGTTGCAACAATGGCGATCTGCTGATCAGTCATACGCAGGGTATTTCCAGGTACGAGATCAGCAAGAACAGTTTTACCCAGGTGTATCAACAGAACCCCACCCGGAAAAAACCGGCCAGTTTTTTAGGGCAGGTCGCGGATATTGTTTATTTCTATGATGAACTGGCAACTATTACCGGTATCCGGGCAGACAATCATAAAGTGGTCATGGTTGTCAAAACAGGATTACCACCCTTTGTGTCTCAAAATGAAAACACGCCGGCTATCAGCGACAATATCATCCAGGGCAAAACAGCTTTCTGGATAAATAAGGTCCTGTATTACTGGGATCTGCAAAACGGGAAGCTGCTGTCTCAATCGCTCCCGCTTGACGAACGAGCCTCGATGTTCCTCCACCTTCTCCCCGGGGGAAAGGCGGTGTATTATGATCATGAAAATCCTGGTGCTCTGCAGTGCTGGGATTTTGCGACTGCCACTAACAAGAAACTGGTCATTGACGGGAGAGACAATGTCAGTAGCATTTACCGGTTGAATATTCTTTCCTGGAATAACAAGTTTCTTATTTCCATCAATAATAATTTGTATGAAACTGATTCTACTTTCTGGGTCCTGAAATCGGAATTGGTGAATTTTCAAAACCAACCGGTAGCTTCCAACAATGGCATCTCAGATATCGTAACAGATAATGTCGGGAATATTTACCTGCAAACAATAAGCGGGGGTATCCGGAAAATAATCCGCAACAACTATCCTGTGAAATATTACGGGACCCTTTCTAAAGAAGAAAATTCAATCATCAGTCTTTTACCGGATAAAAAGAATAACCGTGTACTGGCAGGTACGAATGGATACGGGCTATTGATATTTGACACGCTTCAACATCTTACCCGCCGTATCCAGGCTCTGCCGGGCCGTAATTTGCCTTTTGGGGTCAGCGCTATACTTAAGGATAATAAGGGCGATTACCTTTTATATATAACGGGCGAAAACAGGATCTGGCGGCTGACCGCGGATCTTTCTACCCTCAGTTCAACACCTGTCTCTTACGCCGACTCGATAAAGGCATATGGGATCAATTATTTTGCAACGGTGATCCACCAGGATACAGAAAAAGCGATCATACAATCAATGTTCCGTCTATACCGGACCGATTTTATTACGCAAAAAACAACTACCCACTGGGTCTCTTCGGAATATGTGCTCGGGCGTCTGTGGTATAATGACAATATTATTTTCCACGCCAACGATGAACTGATCACGCTTGACGGCCAAACCTTTAAAGAAATAAAAAAAATACCTTTCCCGAATACCGGCGGGGTACGATGTATTATCCGGGATGCCTATGGGAATATCCTGATGGGAACCAATAAAGGTATTTTCAAAACGGACGGCAACGGCAATATCCTTTATCAATGGAATAAAGAGAACGGATTGCCTGATGAATGTATCTATGCCATTGCCATTGACAAGAACGAAGACATGTGGTGCAGCAGCAATAAAGGTATTTTCAGGATCAACAAGGACAATTATATATTTCACCTTACCCGGGAAGATGGTTTCCAGGAAAATGAATTCAATTCTAATATTGTGGCACAAACCGAAGATGGCGAGCTTTTCTTTGGCGGTGTAAATGGCGTTAGTAGTTTTTTCCCTTCTTCGATCAACAGTTTTGATGAGACCATCCAGATCCTGCTTACCCGTATCCGGGTGAATAATATGGACCTGAACACACACCTGGCCCCGTGGAATACCGATAAAATAAAACTGAATTATTCCCGGAATTCTTTATCCTTCGACTTTGTGGCGATGGCCAATAATAACCCCGCACAATATATTTACCAATACCGGATGAAGGGGATCGATAAAGAGTGGTTGCAAAACACCGGCCTGCAAACGGTACGCTACTCCCTTCCACCGGGTAAATATGTTTTGCAATTATATGCGTCCCGTTCTTTTGACCGGAATGCGAAACCGATGAAAGAGTTGGCCATTATTATTTCCCCGCCTTTCTGGAAGACCTGGTGGTTCCGTATCGGGTCGAGTCTTGTACTGGTGACCTTACTTACCTATGCGATCAACCAGCGCAATAAGAGAAAGTATGCAAAAAAATTGCAGCAACTGGAAAATGAAAGACAGATCAAACAGGAAAGAGAACGGATCTCCAAAGACCTGCACGATAGCCTGGGCGCCTATGCCAATGCTGTGTTGCATAATACCGACCTGCTTGAAAAAGAAAAGGGTGAACAAAAACGAACCGAGCTGATCGGCGGGCTTAAGTTTGCCTCGAAAGATATTATCACCTCCCTGCGGGAAACGGTATGGGCATTAAAAAAAGAAAGTTATACCGCCGAAGATTGCCTGGTCCGGATCCGTAACTTTATTCAGCCTTTCACACGGTATTATGAACATATCCATTTCAGGGTGATCGGAGAAGCGCCGGCGGACCATATTTTGCATTACACTAAAGCGCTGAACCTCGTTCGTATTGTACAGGAAGCAATTTCTAATAGCATCAAACATGCCAGTCCTTCTTCGATACAGGTGACAAGCTCGGTCAATAATGACCAGTGGAAACTGGTGATCGTTGATGATGGGAAAGGATTTGACCAGGCGGCGGCCCGTAAAACCGAACAGGGCAACGGTTTACATAATATGGAGCACCGCGCCGCTGAAACAGGATTTGATCTTACCCTGGAAACAAAACCCGGCTCA
The DNA here is from genome assembly GCA_036009775.1 of Chitinophagaceae bacterium. Classification (GTDB taxonomy): domain Bacteria; phylum Bacteroidota; class Bacteroidia; order Chitinophagales; family Chitinophagaceae; genus JJ008. The sequence goes on along the minus strand of DASYLC010000194.1, from coordinate 55,969 downwards.
GGAACTATCATAACTATAGTAGTATAACCCATGTCCATCCAAATCGCCATCGTAGACGACAACCCCAGCAACAGGCATATCTTGAAAGATAAGCTGACCCGTACTCGTATTGAAGTAGTGTTGACTGCGGAGAACGGGAGAGATTTTCTAAATAAAATGAAAGAACTGCAGGTTGACAAGCTCCCCTCTGTGGTATTGATGGATGTAGAAATGCCAGAAATGGATGGTGTGGATGCCGTAGCCGCAGGTTCATACTTATACCCTTCTGTAAAATTCATCATGCTTACTATCTTTGACGATGAAGAAAAGATCTTCAAAGCGATCAAGGCCGGCGCATTTGGTTATTTGCTGAAAGACGAAAGTGCCGAAAATATTGCGGATATGCTTACGCAGATGCACGAGAACAACCTCGGACCTATTTCCCCCGGTATTGCACACAAGATACTTAAGCTGGTACAGAACAATACGGTCACCTTATCCCAAAAACCGGCAGCCGTAAAAGAAAAAACACCCTTTAATCTCACTGAAAGGGAACAGGAGATCCTGCGATTGCTTGTACAGGGATTGCTTTATAAAGAGATCGGCAGTGAGTTACAGATCAGCACCAATACGGCGAAGAAACACGTAATGAATATATATAGCAAGCTCCACGTGAACAGCAAGATACAGGCGCTTACACTGGCCCATGAAAAAGGCCTTATCTGATCTTCTTTCATTTTTCCATTACATTTATGGTCATTAAACCCCGGTTATGAAAAGACTTTCTCTTTTTACGGCTCTGCTATTTTCGATTGCCGCATCCGCGCAAACAGAAACTTCCATCCGTACCTATTATACAGAGGTCAATAAACAGATCAACGAATCCATCGAACAGGGATTTGAAGGCCCTTTGTACAATAACCAATGGATCTCTAATAAGAATGGGAGGTCCTGGCCTGCTGTGGGCAATTTTTCCGAAACCACCGATTTCTGGTACGATGATCCGCCCGATCATATCAGCGCTTCGGAAAGAAATCCTAAAAATGTGTTGGTGAAAGTGAACATCACCCGCAAAGCCTCTCACCTGAGCACTAATGAAGAATATCTTTTTAAAGATGGCAGGCTGCTTTTTTATTTCTCGCAGGAAGGCGAAGAAGGAAATGAATGGGAAACCCGTGTGTATTTTAACAGCAAAGGGATCGCTTTTAAAAGCAGTGTGAAGGCCAATGGGAAAGAACTGACAGCAAAAGACCTTTTAACGGAAGAGTATAAAGATTTCAAGCCCAAACCCGCTTCTATCCTGGTCACTGCTAAAAAATACCAGGATCTTTTCGTAAAAAGTATGTTGTAAAATATACCCTCCCGGCGGTATCGGTATCAGTGATCGGTGTGTTTACATTACAGGATCATTAATACTATAACCAACTATTATGTCAACTGTTTCAAAATGGATGAGCTGGGAAGGCGGGATCGATCTTGTCGCTCTTACTTCCCCGGACCTGCAAATGCCCAATGTGATCATTCACCTCGGCCGCATGGTCAATACACCCGTAGGTAATGCACCCAGCGGGATGATCCTCTGGCAACCCGATCCAGCCTTTCAACCGGCCGTAATGGGTTTTGTCAGCACCGATCATGAAGTAGGCAAGTATTTTGGTCCCAATATTTTCGCGGGCACTCCTTTTGAACATGCCCCTGTACTGGATGCTTCCATCGCCATAATCATAACTAAAGACAAAGCAATAAGTAAATGTATAGTGGGTGACAATACATTCGAAGTAGAGATGAGCGATTTCAGCGATCCTTATCTCATCGACCGCAAACCTGCTGCCATGCCCCCTTTTTATCAGCAGGGCGTTGAGATACATGCGAAGAAAGTTTCCCTGAAAGTGAACGGGCAGGCGATCAGTATCATTATTCCACCTGTTGGGATTAGCGGAGGCCCGGCCAGTGTGGTGTCGCCCAACGGCGTATATGCAAGATAATTTTTCAGCTTATAATAGTACGATATGAAGCGGTTCTCCTATGCTGGTATAATTAACCTGGCAATCTTTTCATTGTTCTTTTCCCAAAATTTGCTGGCGCAAAAAACCAAACTGATCTCTTTCCTGGATGGAGATAAATATGGATTTGTTACCCCGGATAAGAAAATAGTCATCCCCTGCAAATACACAAGAGCACTGCCTTTTGAAAATGGTTTTGCAAGAGTTAGAACGGAAGCCGGTTATGGTTTCATTAATACTGCAGGGAAGGAAGTGGTGCCCTGTCAATATGAAAGTGCCATGCTCTTTGAGCAAGGGATTGCCTGCGTGGAGCACCATAATGGTAAATATGGTTTTACAGACACCACAGGTAAAATGGTAGTGCCCTGCATATATGACGAGGCGTTCTCGCTCATTAACGGAATGGCACGGGTTAAAAAGAATAACAAGTGGGGCTTTATCGACAAAACAGGAAAGGAAGTCTTCCCACCCCAGTATGATGAAGCAAAGGAATTTTATAGTGCGATGGCGACCGTAAGAAAAGGTCAAAAATGGGCCGTGATCAGCAATTCAGGCAACGAGATAACGCCGTTCCAATACGATAATGGCTATATTTTTTATAGTGAAGGATTGGCTAACGCACAAAGAGATGGCAAGTATGGTTATCTCGACAGTTCGGGAAAAGAAGTTGTGCCCTGTACATATGCAGGAACACTACTATTTAAAAATGGATTGGGCCAGTTCAAAAAAGATTCAAAGTGTGGTTTTATGGACCGGTCCGGTAAGGAATTGGCGCCGCCGCAGTATTACCTTATCGGCGATCCTGTGGAGGGACTGATCAAAGCATCAAAAGAAAGTTATGGCCGGACATCCGGCTATCTTGATATGACCGGCAAAGAAGTAATTCCTTTTGAGTTTGATTTTGTGACTGATTTTGAAAACGGGTTGGCGATCGTTAGAAAAATAGCAACGATCAGTATCATTGATAAAACAGGAAAGGAAATGGTTGCCACGGGTTTTGATTGGGCAGATGCTTTCCATGAAGGGTTGGCAGTAGTAAGGCAGGGCGATTTCACCAAAGGCAAAAAAGGGTTTATCGACCGGACGGGGAAACTGGTCGTACCCTGCCAGTATGACGATGCAAAAAAATTTTTGAATGGGCTGGCTTTTGTCGTACGGAATGATAATTGGGGCATGGTCGACAAGACCGGTAAAGAAATAACGCCGTGTACTTATTTCGTCATTGGCGGTTTTGAAGAAGGTTTGGCAAGGGTAAAAAAGAATGGCAAATGGGGATACATCGATGAAAAAGGTAAAGAAGTGATCCCCTGTAAATACGATGATACCGGTGAATTTAAAGATGGGATAGCACTGGTAGAAAGAGATTACCAGGAGTTTTATATCGACAAAAAAGGCGTAGAATACCGGAAATAATAAATCAAGTCAATACTTTACCTGCTGGTCCTCAAACCGGTTTCAACAAAAGCCTCAAACAGGCGTTAGTTTTGATTAAATTTGTCCCCTAACAGATCGATTATGCCTGTACAGGATTTTGAACAATTGTTCCAGCAAAAGATTGACGCGGAAACCAAGATCGAGCCCAAGGACTGGATGCCCGATGCCTACCGCAAGACCAATACCCGGCAGATCAGCCAGCATGCACACAGCGAGATCGTTGGTATGCTGCCCGAGGGTAACTGGATCTCAAGAGCTCCCTCCTTAAAAAGAAAAGCAATACTTATCGCAAAAGTGCAGGATGAAGCAGGCCATGGTTTGTATTTATATTCCGCTGCAGAAACATTAGGCATGAGCCGGGAAGAAATGATCAACGACCTGCACAGCGGCAAAGCAAAATATTCTTCCATCTTTAATTATCCCACCCTTACCTGGGCAGATATGGGAGCGGTCGGCTGGCTGGTGGATGGCGCCGCGATCCTGAACCAGGTGATGCTTTGCAGAACATCCTATGGTCCTTATGCAAGAGCGATGGTACGTATCTGTAAAGAAGAAAGTTTTCACCAGCGCCAGGGTTTTGAAACACTGCTGGTATTGAGCCGGGGTACCGATGAACAAAAAGCCATGTGCCAGGATGCCATCAACCGCTGGTGGTGGCCGTCGCTGATGATGTTTGGTCCGAAAGACAGTGAAAGCACCAACAGCGACCAGAGCATGAAATGGAAGATAAAAAGAAAGACCAATGATGAATTGCGCCAGCAATTCGTGGATATGTGCGTTGAACAGGTAAAAGTATTGGGTATGACCCTTCCCGATCCGGCTCTTAAATGGAACGAACAAAAAAATCATTATGATTTCGGCGAGATCGACTGGACTGAATTCTGGAACGTTGTAAAAGGCAACGGCCCCTGCAATAAACAACGCCTGGAAGCAAGACGGAAAGCATACGAAGAAGGTCAATGGGTCAGAGAAGCGGCCATGGCTTATGCCGAAAAAAAACAGGAAAAAATAAAAGCAGCCTGATGAGAACACTTTCTATACCATTGGCAGTAATGCTCTTTGTATCCTGTAATAATGCAAAGAAAGAAAATGAGGTAACGGATAAGCGGATCGTTCTTCACAGCGATACGCTCAACGTTGTAAAACTCACTGATACCTTATTGATACCGGAAAGCACCTGCCGCGGTTGTGCTTATGAAAATTCAACTGATTTTGAAATAAACGACAGTCTTGGCATCATCCGGCTGAATGGTATCATCACGACCGATAATAACCCCGGCAATATGGATGGGGGAAGCATCAGCAAACTGCTAGTACTGGTGCCGCTGAAAACAGGTACGACCACTTTTAAACTATACAAATTCTGGAGCCGCGAAAGAACGAACAAAGACTCGGCCAACGCCAGGTCATATACAGTAGAAGTAAAAAACTAATTATATGAAAAACTCTTTCATTCAAAAATTCTATTACGGCGATATACCGGAAGAAAAAGGCGGCGATGCCGGGATAAAAGATTCCGATAAAACCCCTTTTACGGAAGGTGGAAGGGCCTGGCCCCTCTGGGAAGTATTTATCCGGAGCAAACAGGGACTGGATCATAAACATGCCGGAAGTCTCCATGCAGCTGATGCGCAGATGGCGATCGAAAATGCAAGAGATGTATATACCCGGCGGATGGAAGGCGTAAGTATCTGGGTAGTGGAAAGCAAGTATATCACGGCTTCCAATCCCGAAGAAGCAGGCGAGTTATATGAACCGGCGATGGATAAAGTGTACCGTCACCCGACCTTTTATGATCTGCCGGATGAAGTAAACCATATGTGATCTTGTATTTTAAATTTTGATTTAAGATTTTATGCCGCCTTTGATCGACTATACGTTACATCTTGCTGATACAACATTGATCCTTTCACAGCGCAATGCGGAATGGTGCGGTCATGGCCCCATCCTCGAACAGGATATCGCGATCACCAATATCTCACTTGACCTTTTGGGTCAATCAAGGAATTTTTACCAATATGCCGCTTCATTAATGGGCGGAGGGACCAGTGAAGATTCCCTGGCATACCTGAGAAAAGAAAGAGAGTTTAAAAATTTGTTGCTGAGCGAACAGCCCAATGGCGATTGGGGACAAACTATTTTACGGCAATATCTCTACAGCCAGTTTCAATACTTATTATATACGCAATTACAAAACCATAAAGACGAACAAATAGCGGCCATTACCACCAAGGCATTGAAGGAAACAACCTATCATGTCCGCTGGAGCGGCGAATGGGTTATCCGTCTCGGGAATGGCACAACAGAGAGCCGCCAGCGCATGCTGAAAGCGATCGATGAACTGTGGCGCTATACCGGTGAGTTATTTGAACCCGCCTCCTACGAAACAGCCGCAGGGATAAATGTTGTATCGTTAAAGGATGACTGGTCAAAAAAAGTAAAGGAGGTCTTCGATGAAGCTACACTGCCTGTACCTTCCGGTGTTTACCAGCAGACCGGCGGCAAAGAAGGAAAACATACGGAGCATCTCGGTTATATACTGACCGAATTACAATACATGCAAAGAACTTATCCCGGTGCAACATGGTAAATACGGGCATCATATCATCCCGCGAAATTTGGGACATCCTGGAAACTGTAACTGATCCTGAAGTTCCGGTATTGACGATCACCGACCTGGGAATTGTGCGGGATGTAAAGATCAACGGCCCGGCGATCGAAGTCATCATCACTCCTACGTATACCGGCTGTCCTGCCATAGATATGATCGCGATGAATATTAAATGGGCGCTGGTTGAAAAAGGGTTTTCCCCGGTAAAGGTCAGGTCTGTGTTGTCTCCTGCCTGGACCACCGACTGGATGACTGAAGCCGGTAAAAAAAAATTAAAAGCGTACGGTATCGCACCTCCTAATCCCAAACAACAGGTTTGCCGGGACGAATTGTTTGCGCCAGATGAAGCCGTACAATGCCCGCGTTGCGATTCTTTTCACACACACCGCATCAGCGAATTTGGAAGCACGGCCTGTAAATCACTCTACCAATGCGATGATTGCCGTGAGCCGTTCGATTATTTCAAATGTCACTGAGACACGAGGGATTTTCATTTTTTCTTTATCTTTCCCTTATAAACCTTTTATTATATGAAAAAGACCCGCATCCTTTTTGCAGGATTACTATTTCCTTTATTCGGCCTCGCCCAAAATGTCGGCATTGGCAACAATAACCCTCAATCCAAATTACATATCAATGGCGGGGGCTTACTGGTCGAAGGTGTCACTGGCAATACTCCCATCATTGGCACTGGTGTACGATTCATGTGGGTGCCTGCCAAACGGGCCCTGCGTGCAGGAGAAGTGATCGATCCGAACTGGAATGACGCTAACATCGGAATAGCATCCACTGCTTTTGGCAGTAACACAAGAGCGCTTGGCGACTATAGTTTTGCAGTGGGAAGTGCCACGGATGCCCGTGCGGAAGGATCCGTAGCAATGGGTCATATGACCATCGCGTCCGGCAACTATTCATTTGCAATGGGTTCGTTTACCACCGCGTCGGGTAATTCTTCAATTGCAATGGGTGATTTTAGCGAGGCTTCGGGAAATAGTTCAGTCGCCATGGGGAATATTGCGCATGCCAATAGGATTAGTTCATTGGCCATAGGCTTCGGTGCCAATGCAGATGGTGACTATTCCATAGCACTGGGAAGTCTTGCTCATGCTTTGTCTGAACAGTCCATTGCATTGGGCGATCATTGTTACTCAGGTGACCCGAATTCTGTCGCAATAGGTTTTAATGCAAGAGCCGAGGCAATAAGTGCCGTATCCATTGGCACCGAAACGAAAGCCATGGCGAATTATTCGCTTGCAATGGGAAGGCAAAGTGAAGTATATGGTGTCAATGCTTTTGCATCCGGTTATAACACCCGGGCTATGGCTCCTTACTCTATTGCCATGGGATATGAATCCATTGCCAATGGTTCCTGGTCTATGGCAGCCGGGGCATCTAATAAAACAGATGGAAATTATTCCGCGGCATTCGGTACCGGCCTCATTGCCAAACATTGGGGCGGGGTTGTTGTCGGTACCTACAATGACACCACTGTTACCGGTAGCATGACGACACCTTCAGAATTTAACCGTCTTTTCCAGATCGGCGCCGGGGCCAATGAAGCTTCCCGGCGAAATGTAATGACAGTCACCTATATTGGCAACGTCGGGATCGGCGTCACTAATCCGGATGAGAAATTACATGTACAGGGCGATGGGAAATTTTCCGGAGATATTTTCGTCCATAATAACAAAGGAATTGTTCGCAGCACGGTGAGTACGCAGCAAAAAATTTTACATGCGAATGTAACGGTCAATATTCCCGGTATGGCTGCTAACGCCTCAACCACCATCGCCGTGATCTGGCCGGAATCTTTTAGCAATGTGCCCGTCGCTTTTGTGGGCAATATTGTCACGGCGATCGGCGGCTGGGCTGAAGTGGATATGAGTCTGTCCAGCGTAACAGCCACAGGAGCCACGCTCTGGATACACAATACGAATGGCGCTGTTCAGAACAAGAATTTTACGGTAAATATCATTGCGATCGGCTCGGAATAGCGGGTTATTGAAGAGTACCTCACGACTTTTTTACTCTTTGTTCACCTGTTCTTAACTTTCAGCAGTGAGAGCGATCCGGATAAACTCACCGGCACCCGTTCCTTCGGGGTTTCATTTTTTCACTTAGGTTTGTTGTTCCAAACAACAACTATGTCTTCTATCCTCTTCGAAATAAAAGATTCCATCGGTTTCATCACGCTCAACCGTCCCGACAAACTCAATTCCTTTAACCGGGAAATGGCATTGCTGATGCAGGAAGCCCTGGACAAATGCAAAGACAATACGGTAAGATGTGTGTATATCACCGGTACGGGAAAAGCTTTCAGCGCCGGCCAGGACCTTGCGGAAGTGACTCCCTCCCAGCCTCCCCCCCAAGGGGAGGAGATTATTTCCATGGCAAGAATATTATCCGAACATTATAACCCCATCGTAAAAAGAATAAGAAACCTGGAAAAACCGGTGATCGCAGCTATTAATGGTGTAGCCGCAGGCGCAGGAGCCAATATCGCTTTATGTTGCGATATAGTTGTTGCCGCACAATCCGCTTCTTTTATACAGGCATTCAGTAAGATCGGTTTGATCCCTGACAGCGGCGGCACATTCAGTTTACCCAGGCTGATCGGCTGGCAAAAAGCTTCAGCATTGATGATGCTGGGAGAAAAAGTAGCTGCTGCCGATGCGGAAAGAATGGGAATGATCTACAAAGTTTTCCCGGATGAAACCTTTGCAGAGAATGCTGTCCTCATCGCACATTATCTTGCTAAAATGCCCACGAAAGGACTGGCCTATACGAAACAGGTGCTGAGCCATTCCTTTTGCAATTCCTGGGAAGAACAATTACAGGATGAAGATATTTTTCAGCAACGGGCTGCGCAGACTGCGGATTATAAAGAAGGAGTACAGGCATTTTTAGAAAAGAGACAACCGGAATTCCGGGGAGAGTAATATTCATGAAACAACAGGCAATAGATAATAAGCAATATATAATGAGCAACGAAAAAGACCAGCTGGCGCAATCGGTAGTAAAACATATGGTGAAGAACGATCTGTTCAGTCAATGGCTGGGCATCGAAGTACTGGAAATAAAGGAAGGCTACAGTAAAATAAAGATGACAGTCAGGGAGGAGATGATCAACGGCTTCGGTATCGTACACGGTGGCATTGCCTTTTCACTGGGCGACAGTGCTTTTGCCTTCGCCTGTAATAACAGGAACACATTATCGGTTGCATTGGATGCGTCCATCAATTTCCTGAAACCGATCAACGTGGGTGATGTACTGAACGCTGAAGCAAAAGAAATACATAACGGCAGATCCACGGGCTTGTACCATATTGCCATTACCAATCAGCATGACCAGGAAGTGGCCATTTTCAAAGGCTTATGTTACCGGACAGAAAAATCGCTGATTCCGGGCAAACAACTCAACCGCGGTCTATGATCTACCGGTTCAAACAATACACGCCTGTCATCGACGCATCTTCCTTTATTCATCCCCAGGCGGTGGTAACCGGTAATGTGATCATCGGGAAACACTGTTATATCGGACCCGGTGCTGCTCTCCGCGGTGACTGGGGGCAGATCATCATTGAAGACGGCTGTAATGTGCAGGAAAACTGCACTATTCATATGTTCCCGGGAGTGACCGTATTATTAAAAGAGGGTGCCCATATAGGACATGGCGCTATTATCCATGGCGCTGTTATCGGGAAAAACTGCCTGGTAGGGATGAATGCTGTGGTCATGGACAATGTGCAACTGGGTGATGAATCCATTGTCGGGGCGTTGACACTGGTCAAAGAAGGAGAATCCATTCCTCCCCGCAGCCTGGTGGCCGGCAATCCCGGAAAGATCATCAAACAGGTAAGCGATGAAATGTTAAAATGGAAAACGCAGGGAACCACCCTTTACCAACAATTACCAGCGGAGTTACAGGCGGGTTTGGAGCCTTGCGAGCCGCTGAGACTGGTACCGGGCGACAGACAGGCAGCCCAGGAAAGCTATCAATCCTGGAAAAAGAAGAGTAAATAATACAAAAAGAAGGTGTTAACGCTCAACTGTTTAAAAAAATAAGCAGAAATACTTGTATGTTCTGACTGCGCATATTACTTTCACATCCCCATCCACCATTTTCTGATAGCCACCGAAAACCCCCTGACCGGAATCGTCGTATCCACTCTCCTCCGCAAACCTCCAAGGTAACATCCTTTAAATAGCCGCTTTTCCATGCCTTAGAAAACCAGTTTTCGCGAACTGTGTATTCTTTTTTTATTTCTAACATAAACCCGAATGAGCATGAAAAAGTTTTTTTTACCCTTCGCTATTGCAGCGAACCTAATCCTCGGCACTGCTGTTTTTGGACAGCAGATTGCAAAACGAGGAGCCACAACAACAGACATTACAATATTGGCGAACGTACTTACGCTTAACACTCCAACAGGAGTACAGGCGGGAGATGTGATGTTTGTAAATATTATTCAAACAAGATCTACAGACGGACCGGCGCTTGCTAATGCAACGAATGCCAACTGGATCGTCATCACCGGCAGCGATGTCGGAAGTGCCAATGATACAAGAACCAGGAGTACCATCCTGTACAGGATCGCCACGGGTTCGGAACCGGCAAGCTATAATTTCGCTTTGGATGTAAACACCAACAGCGCCAGTGGTGGCCTGATCGCTTTTTATAATGTAGCTCTTACCGGGGTTACACATACAGGTGCCCCAGGCGGTCCTTTTGTTGTTACACCGGGATCTATATCCACTTCAGGAGGCAGCCAGAATGACGACATTTCCTGTAGCGGAATAAATGGTTTACCTGTGGGCGCGGCTGTTATAATGCTTGCACATTGCAGGGATAACAGCACTTTTACGGACGCAAGCTGGACAACAACTGATCCCGCTTTAACGGAGATACTGGATATCAGCAATGGTGATAACGATGGCACAACTGTGGGCGCTGCCTGGGCAAGAAAACTGAGCGCGGGAAATACCGGTAATGGTATTGCTGATCTTAGCAGTAATGAATTATGGGGCGCCATGTTGATTGCTCTAAAACCTCTTCCATCGGGTCCGGTTGGTTGTAATGGTCAATGTTATATCAGCCATGGTCCTGTATCCGGTTTTACAGGAAACACCCTGATGGAGAAACTCGGTTTTTCCGGGTTGAGCCTTACCCCTCAATCATATCAGCTGGCACCAGGTGGTATTGGGTTCAATGCTTTGGGCATAAACCCGATCGATGGTTATATCTACGCTATCCGCTACCCTGCTACCGGTGAAAAAAGCCATCTGCTGAGGATCGATAACAGCGGTAATCAAACGGATCTGGGAGCGATCCCCGCATTGAACGACGATGAGATCGTTTATGCAGGATGCTTTGATGTGGCCGGCGCTTATTATTTTTTAACGCAGGATGACAGGTTCATGAAAATAAACAATCCTGTCACATCACTGACAGCGTCTGTCATTGCATCGAATGCTGCTTACAGCACGATATATGATATCGCGATCCACCCTACTACCGGGCAGATGTATGCTACGTCATCGTCTATAACCACGAATTATCTTTTCACTATTGATAAAGCTACAGGAACAATATCGGGAGGCGTTGGCCCAACCATGAACTCAGCCGGTTTCTTCGCAGGCCTGTTCTTTGATGAGTCGGGTAACCTCTTTGGTTATCGCGGCGATGGTGGTTTCTTCCTGATCAATAAAACTACAGGTATATTGACTGCTGCGGGCTCATCTGTACCTTATGATGGTGCTGATGGTTGCAACTGCAGCTTTGGCCGTGTTTTCCATGATCTCGATTTTACACAAAATCCCAACAACCAGGTTTGTGCGACAGCGGGCAATCCACAACCTGCATTCCCGCTGACGGTAACAGTGACAAACCAGACCGGTGCACAGCAGTTCGGGCTGACCTATACATTGAATATGGTTGATCCGATGAAGCGTTTCAAATTCACAGAATCGACTGTCACGATAAAGAACAATCTTATCGCAGCAGGTTTTGCTACAGTAGCTTCCACTGTTACGCTTTCAGCTGTACTGCCTGCAACTGGTACCAACTATAATAAACTAGTGGTTACCGGTTTCCAGACAGGGGCTGCAAACAGCGTCAAGAGCTTTACTTTCCAGGTTCAGTTAGTTGGACTAGGCGGTGACTATGTTCCTGTTCCTTTACAATCAGAAATAACCGGCCTGGTTGCGCCATTTGGACCCAATGACCTGTCCAATGACCCGACCTCGGTAACTCCCGATGATGCGACGGTAATAATTTTCTGCCCTAATATTGTCTTACCTGCCCGGTTATTGAGCTTTACCGGTACCTATAAGAATAATGTTACGTTACTCGACTGGGTAGCAGAGAACCAGGTGAATACTGCTTTCTATGAAATAGAGCGCAGTAGTGATGGCAGCAATTTCAGCAGCATCGGAAACAAGGCTTCACAGGGAACACCTTCTTCCAGGGAAAATTATCAATACACGGATAATCTTTTATCAGCACCAGGCAACGTTTTCTATTATCGCCTGAAAATGGTTGATATAGATGGTGCTTTCAAATACAGTAATGTTGTAATGATCCAGAGGAATGAAAAAACATTGACCGGCATCAGCCTCAGTCCGAATCCTGTTGTGGGCGCGGATGCTACAGCAAGAATATCTGCTACCGCCAAAGGTACCGTTGACCTGAGCGTTGTTGATATGGCCGGAAGAGTGGTCCTGTCCCAGCAAAATAAAGTAAGCGAAGGTGTCAACAGTATTGCTATCAGAAATATCGAACGCCTGCAACCAGGTGTGTATTTACTGAAAATGAATAATGAAGGAACGATCGTGATGACCAAATTCGCGGTTGTGCGTTAAGAATATTCCTAAAACCGGGGGTGGGCCTTTGACCATCCCCCTTTATTATCTTCTTAAAGCATTTTTTCTTTGCCCGGAAAGTTGCGGGTTAAAATGAATTCTGAATTATCAATGAAATAAATATAAACTAAATGCTCAGGGTTTTTATACCTTGAACCCCTCTGGCCTTTGCGGAGGGGTTTTTTATTCCCTGCCCTCCCTATTCTTACCTGGCTATCCCGTCAGGAGGATCTCTAATATCCTTTAAATGAATACGCTTATCTGCATTTTAAAAAAAAACGCATTTGTACTTGCTCAATAAGAATGCCCTTAGTACATTTGTTACCCTTATCAGTCCGATCCACTCCTCCAAAAAGACCCAGAGCATATACCTTTTCCGATCTACTCCTGCAAAAACTGCAAGTTTAACATCCTCTTGATAGCCGCAACTCCATGCCTCCGAAAACCAGTTTGATCCAAACTGAGTATTCTTTCTTATTTATAACATAAACCTACGAGCATGAAAAAGTTTACTTTACTTTTCGCATTTGCCATTATGGCAAGTCTGATCTTTGGGGGCACAGCCTTCGGACAAATCAGTTTCCGGGCGGCAGCTTCCAACACCGGTACTACCACTTCTATTACTGTAACCAAGCCTGCAGGCGTTGTGACAAATGACGTGATGATCGCCGTTATCGCAGCACAGGGAACAACAGCTGATGCAACAGCACCGGCTGGCTGGACCAAGATCGATGGTTCCGACCTGGATGGTCAGACCTCGCGTAACGGTACGGTCTTTTACAAAGTTGCCCTTGCCGGTGAGGCCGCCAACTATACTTTTACCTTAGGAGCAGGCGCTAACCATGTTGCCGCTTCTATTTCCGCATTTTTCAATGTGAATGTATCGGGCCTGACTCCTTTTGATGTTGCGCCTGGTACCATCCAGGTGAATGATGCTTCTACTACTGTAACTGCTGCTGCTATCACAACGGTGAGCCCGGGTGCTGCCATAATTATGTGTGCAATGTCTGCCGGCAAGACCGGTACGCACAGTGCATGGGCAGCAACGAGCCCTGCTTCACTGGCAGAAGTATCTGATGCCGGTCAGGGTGATGGCGATAATGGAGCAAGTGTTGGTTCTGCATGGGCTTTGAGAGCCGCCGCGGGTGCAACAGGTAATGGTACCACTACTCTTTCAGATGAGGAAAGAAATGGCGGCATCTTATTAGCATTAAAACCGGTCCTCGCACCTTCTGCAACACTTACTCCCGCAGGTTCATTAAATATTTCTGTAGGCAGTTCAGTGAATTTTACAGCGACTGCTAACAATTATCCCGTTGTCGCTGGTAATTATTTGTTTTCATGGGTTGCGGCAGGCGCTACCGGCCTTGGTACAAATCCGGTATCACAGGCTGGTGTCTCAAATGCAAAAACGCTTACCTACAATACAGCTGGTGTATATACTGTTACCGTAACGATCACAAGAGGAGCTACGGTAAGAGTTACCAACGTAACTACTATAAATGTTTTTGCCGCGCCTTTAGGGCCTAATATGTGGGCTTCCTCATCGGACGGGGCGGCGATATCAACCTTTAAGGTAAATGGCGGGATTAATTTTGCCGGTGCACCGGTTACTCTTTTTGCTCCCAGTTTCCCCGGTACTACTACCGGTGGTACAAGTACTGCAGCGATCGGAAGAAGCGATAAACCTTCACAGGCTACGGGCTTCTTCTACTGGTTACCCAATACCTCCGGTAACGATGGTATTGTGGAAGTATTCGGCGCTAATGCAACCGGCGGCAGCCCGACACGTATCGGTTCGATCGATGTGAATGGTGGTGGAACAACCAGTCTTGGTTTTGTACGTCTCGGTATGGGCCCTGACGGAACAGCCTGGATCCTTGCCGGCGATAATTCTACTTTATACCTCATTAAATTCAAACCTAACGGCGTGACCGCAAACGGATCATTGCCTGTTGCAGACCGGCTGGTAATAGTAGATGCAAGCGTAGCCCTGTCCGGTGGCGCAGTTTCAACTTTCCAGAACGGTGATATTTGTATCGCAGGTGATGGTAATATCGTGGCTCTTGCCAATGACGGCGGTGGTGTTACACAGATATTTGTTGGTTCACCTGCAGGAGCAGCAACAACGCTTACCAAGAAATTCGATGTACTGAATCAAAGCTCAACCGGCTTTACCGGTTCGGTGAACGGAGTGGCTTTCGATCTGCAGGGTTCATTATATGTATCATCTTCTGACGGTCTGTACTATATTGACAAGAATACAGTGAACGGTCCGGCCGCAACCATCTCCATTAACCAGGTATGGGCTGGTACCGGTTTACAGGATCTGGCATCTAACTTCTTCCCGACCACGATCATAACACCCGTTAAAATGGGTAAATTCGAAGTAACTAAATCAGGTAACAATGCAGTGCTGAGCTGGACTACCCTGACAGAAACCAACAGCGATCATTTCGAGATCGAAAGAAGTTTTGATGGTATCAACTTCAGCGTAGCAGGTTCTGTAACCGCAGCTGGTTTAAGCAGCGATTCAAGAAGCTACCAGTTCGTTGACCCGATCACTACCAGCTCCAAGATCATTTATTATCGCCTGAAAACAGTGGAAGTGGATGCAAGAGAAGCGCTGAGCAAGATCGTTGCACTGCGCCTGAACGGTGGAATTGCAGAAACATTCTCCGTATATCCTAATCCTTTCACCAGCGATCTGAAAGTACAGATCAACAGTGAGAAAGAAGCTACGGTTACCGTACGTATCAGCAATGCCCTGGGTCAACCAGTAGTTAGCCGTAAGGTTGTATTGCAGTCCGGTGAGAACATCGTGGTGCTGACATCTGAACTGGCAACCCTGAACAAAGGAATGTATGTTCTGGAAATTATCTCAGAAGACGGAAAACAAACAGAAAAGATCATTAAACGATAAATGCTCAGGGTTTTATACCTTGAACCCCTCTTAGCCTTCGTGGCGGAGGGGTTTTTTATTTGTCAAATCCTGCTTAAAACAGGCCTGCCAGCCGTCCTTAAAAAAATCTTTCCCTGCCCGGAAAATTGTAGTAACTTAAATCTCTTCTTTATCCAATTGTAAACTCAAAAATTCAGGTGTATGAGAAAATGTTTACCCTTAGCTTCCCTCTTAGTGGGAACAGTTTTATTTACTAACGATGCCATTTCCCAGCAAACCGACCGTTTTGCGTATGCTGTTACCGATGTTAGCCAGCAGGGACCTAACTGGAATTTCCTGCGCAAACTCGATCTGAAGACCGGCGAATACAGCCAGGTATTGCTCAGCGGCAATGATGTATCTTATTTAGGTTATGATGCCAGTACCCGGAAGCAGTTCTCTGCCCCGCTCAATGACCAGCGTTATGGCAATACGATCAATGCGGCTTTTGCCACCGGCGTTGCAGCGATGGCTTATGACAAAAAAAATAACCGGCTTTATTATACCCCGATGCTGATCGACCAGTTGAGGTATATCGACCTGAAGACCATGAAAGTTTATTATGTAACGGATCGTGCATTCAGCGGCCAGTCGCAAAAATCATCCGACCAGGGTAATATCATTACACGGATGGTGATCGCTTCTGATGGAAATGGTTATGCGATGACCAATGATGCCACACAGCTGATCCGTTTCAGCACCAACAGGAAATTACAGGTAGCCGATCTTGGTTCTATCGTGGATGACCAGGCTAACAAAGGTGTCTCCGTACACAATTCCTGCAGCAGTTTTGGAGGAGATATGATCGCTGATGACAATGGCAACCTCTATGTGTTCTCTGCCCGTAACCATGTATTTAAAATAAATATTGAATCAAAAGTGGCTACTCATCTTGGTGTTGTATCCGGTTTGCCCAATGGATTTACTGTGAACGGAGCCGCTGTCAGCGATGACAACAAGATCATCGTGGCCAGCGCTGTACAAAGCAGTTCTTTATTTACCGTGGATGCAAAAACACTGGTTGCTTCTCCTTACAACATTTCCGGAACTGTATGGCAAAGCTCTGATCTGGCCAACAGCAACCTGCTTGTTTCAGGCACCAAACCCAAAGCCACTACGGTAGATATGATCAGCCGTAACGATGCTCCTAATACGGGAGAGGGAAAAGCAACTATCTACCCTAACCCGGTAACCAATAACCAGTTTGTGATCCAGTTCAATTCACTCGAAGCCGGCGCTTATTCTGTACAGGTCACCGATGTAATGGGCCGCCAGGTAATTCAGCAAAATGTGAACCTGAGTGGTGACAACCAGTCACAAACGATTAAAATGGCTTCTTCTGTCTCAAGAGGTGTTTACCTGGTAAAAGTAACCGACCAGTCGAGCAAGACTGTTTACAGTACAAAAATTGTTCTCCAGTAAGAATAAAAAACAATTCATAAAAGTCCTGCTCAATGAGCAGGACTTTTTTATTTCCCTGTCTTTTTCCAGACAACTTTTATATGTTTCGCAGTGGCAGCAAAGTCAGGGCATTTTCCATCACCCTTACCGGTAAAGCCGCCTGTAGGAGCACAGATCATTGTACAATTCTCATCATACAATACATTATGCTGGTCGCAACAATGGGCTGTTATTAAAAATGTTTTCTTTTCATTGTAGAGATACTCATCGACCTGCTCAGGTGTATTGGGAGGAGTGTCTTTTCCCGCCTCATCAATTATCTTTCTGAGGCAGGACGGAAGAGAATCGGTACTCGCTCCTGTTTCCTGGCTGGCGCTTTCTTTCTTTTTCCCGCATTCGCTGGAACCCATAAAGGGGAATACCAGTAAGATCAATATATATTTCATAAATCCTGTTTGATGATTGTCTGAGTATATTTGCAATTGTCGTGCCTTTTTAGGTAGAGCCGGCCGGTTTCAATGTAAAACTATCATTTTGGAAAAAAGCAATTTTGTTGACCAGATCCGCATTTTCTGCCGGAGCGGCCATGGTGGCGCCGGGAGTAAACATTTCAGGAGGGATAAGTTCACTGCGATGGGAGGTCCTGACGGGGGTGACGGGGGAAGAGGTGCCCATATCATATTAAAAGGCAACAGCAATCTGTGGACATTACTACATCTCCGTTATTTTAAAAATGTACTGGCTGAGAATGGTGAAGCGGGCAGCAGCAATAATAGCAGCGGCCGTGCGGGGAAAGATGTCATCATTGAAGTGCCGCTGGGAACGATCGCCCGGGATGAAGAAACAGGAAACCAGGAAGTGGAAATACTGGAGGATGGCCAGGAAGCGATCTGGATACCCGGGGGGCGTGGAGGTTTGGGCAACGCTCATTTCGCTACACCGACCAACCAGGCTCCTGAACATTCCCAACCCGGTGAAGCAGGAACGGAAGGATGGAAAGTGCTCGAACTGAAAGTACTGGCTGATGTGGGTTTGGTTGGTTTTCCCAATGCGGGGAAATCAACATTACTTTCTGTTATCACAGCTGCCAAACCAAAGATCGCGGACTATGCATTCACTACTATTACTCCCAACCTCGGGATGGTAGAATACCGTGATGGAAAAAGTTTTTGTATCGCCGATCTGCCGGGTATCATTGAAGGGGCCGCGGAAGGCAAGGGTCTGGGGCATCGTTTTCTCCGTCATATCGAACGGAATTCGGTGCTGTTGTTTTTGATCCCGGCCGACAGCGATGGCCACCGGAAAGAATTTGATATCCTGGTGAACGAGTTGCAGGAGTACAACCCTGAGTTGCTGAACAAACAATTCATTATTGCCATCAGTAAAAGCGATATGCTGGATGAGGAGCTGAAAACAGCGATCGAAAAAGAATTACCGGACAATGTTCCGCATCTTTTTATTTCTTCTCTTACCAATAAAGGACTGATCGAATTAAAGGACCTGCTTTGGAAGACATTGAATGAACCAGTGGAATAATTGGTATAGATAAAAGATAATAGTGAAAAACGAAAAGTGTATCTACCGTAAAATTCACCAGCTATCTCAGGTATTCCAAAAGGGCTAAGACATGTCGCCCATCAGCACTTTTATCTATTATCTTTTAGTTTTTATCTGCTAATACGTTCTTCCCACCGTATCACAGGCCGCTTTCAGCAAAGAGTTACCATCCACAGCGTCCTGCCATTTCTCCCAGAGCATCACACCATTGGCAATATCTTTAGCCAGTTTGGCTTTGCGCTTCACCGTGTATTGTCCATTATAATAAATCGTGTAATTCGTAAATCCTCCGGCCGTTACCACCGCCGAATCATACTGTGGATTGCCGCCCTGCGCAAGTATCGATTTATACGTTAATACCGTTCCCGTTTGTGTAATACCGGAAGGCCTTCCATATGCCGGCAAACCCAAAACACATTTTGCTGCAGGCATTCCTCTTGTGGTCAGCCAGTAATTCAAACAGGTCTGCGCCAGTGTATAATCGCTGTGCTGACGGTACGGAACCGTGGTATTGAAATCATCATAGGCCATTACATTAAAAAAGTCAACATAAGGGAATATCTCGCTGCGGATCGCATCCCGTATACTCCCGGCATACTTGCCCGCGGTTATAGCGGCAGATAAATAATAACGGGCGCCGAGATGCAGTGAGTCGGAGAGTTCTTTCATCAGCGAAGTGAATGTTCCATCGGTACCATCGCTGGTGCTGGGGAACTCCCAATCCATATCCACGCCGTCAAATCCGTACTGACGCACTTTATTCATCACCTCCTTTATAAAATTGTTCCGGCCTGTAGCATTGGCCGCCATATTCTTGAAATTCGTTTTGCCATCGCCACTTCCATCATTGATGCCCACAAATATTTTCGCGTTGTTGGCCCTTGCTTTAGTAATGACAGCCGCAAGCGTTGAAGGGTTGATCACATCGAGTGTACCCGATGTATTCACTTCGAAAAATGCATAGACCACTACATTGGTCATCCTGAATTTTACATCCGGTACATCGGCAGGGTTCCGGTAAGAAGGGAAATACCCTACTACATAATAACCAAAAGGTGTGGGAGCCTGTATCGTGGAATAAGTAAATGAAATAGCATTCAGTTGACAGTTAGCCGGTGTATTGCCGGAAACGATCGGTTCTGCATACCATGTATATGTTTGCCCAACCGAAGATGGCAGGGTATATAAATAAGTTGTGCCGCTGATATTTTGTGCTACCCTGGTTACCGGGCTCAAATTACTGCCAACGTAGATATTGTACCCGGTCGCATTAGCTACAGGCGACCAGCCGAGCGTAACCGTCGAACTTGCTACTATGGAACCATTGGCAGGAGCAGTATTCGTAGCGCAAACAGCAGCCGGAGGGTTGGGTGGATTGGTGCCCTCTTTCTTACTGCAAGCATTCATTATCAACGCAAAAACCAGCAGGCAAAAAATAGTATTCCGCAATGTCATAAACAGTTTTTGAAGTTTTAATTCACAATAATCCGGCCATGTCCTGATTTTGGCTGACCCTGTTTTTTATAGTAGGTTTGTCATCCTAAATTACTACACATGAGGAAACTGTTTTTAACGCTTGTTCTTTCTATTTGCATGTTCTTAAAATCCTTTGCTGATGAAGGAATGTGGCTGCCACTCTTACTCGGTCAGCAGGTATATAATGACATGGTAAAAAAAGGTTTAAAACTTACCAAAGAACAACTCTACAGCATCAATAAGGCATCACTCAAAGACGCGATCATCATTTTCGGCGGGGGTTGTACCGGTGAGATCGTCAGTGCCGAAGGCCTGATCTTTACCAACCATCACTGTGGTTATGATGCCATTGCATCGGCGAGCACGATGGACCATAATTACCTGCAAGATGGTTTTTATGCAAGGAATAAGGGCGAAGAGATCCCCTCTAACCTTTCGGTGCAATTCCTGTTACGGATTGACGATGTGACCAAACAGGTAATGGATTCATTAAAAGGATTGACTGGTGCCGATAGAGTGAGACGCCAGGCAGCTGTACTGGCAGCGATCAATGAGAAAATGAGCGACACCACCAAAAGCATTGAAACCAGGATTAGTTCTTTGTTCAAAGGGAACCAGTTCCTCGCTTTTGTCTACCAGCGTTATTATGATGTCCGCCTTGTTGGCGCACCTCCCGAAAGTGTGGGAAAATTTGGCGGCGATACCGACAACTGGGAATGGCCCCGCCATACCGGTGACTTTTCTGTTTTCCGGGTATATACAAAACCCGACGGAAGCGCTGCCAAACCGAAGGAATCGATCGATGAAAATATCCCGATGAAACCCAAATGGTATCTTCCTGTTTCATTGAAACCATTGAAGGACGGCGATTTCTCCATGATCTGGGGTTATCCCGGAAGTACCAACCGTTATGAAAGTTCCTATGGTATCCAGCTGACGATCGATATCAATAACCCGACCCTGGTAAAACTGCGTGACGCAAGATTGAAATACATGTTCGAGGAAATGAAAAAAGATCCTGAGACCAAATTGCAACTTGCATCTTCTTATGCAGGCATTGCGAATTATTGGAAATTCTATGATGGCGAAACAAAACAACTACTCAAATATGATGTGGCCGGACAAAAGAAACAGTTCGAGCAAAAATTCATTGGCTGGGCAAAAGGCAAACCCGAATACGAAAATATCTTTACCGATTGGGGCAAAGCCTATGAAGCATGGAGACCTTATGCCGAACACCGCCAGTATATCAATGAAGGTATTGCCGGCTCGCCGCTGATCTCTTTCGCAGGTTCCTTATTACAACTGGAAGCAGCGCTTGTAAAAGTAGGCGGCACACAGGGCGATATAAAAAAAGCAGCCGATGCGGCCAACAACCAGCGAAAAGCATTCCTGGAAGGTGAGAACAAGGTCTCCGATCAGAATATCGTAGCAGCTATTACCAAAATGTTTTACGGGGATGTGACGAAAGAACAACACCCTGTTGGTTTTTACGGTACATTAAAAAATACATATGGGCCGCTGGACGATGACGCGACCTACAAGAAATACGCGGCTGATATTTTCAGCAAGACCATGATCCTGGATGATGCGAAATGGAATGCCTTCATTACCAAACCCGATGCGCTTGTATTGCAGGCAGATCCTGCTTTTATACATGCCAGTACTTTCTTTACCAATTACAACAGCAAATATGTTCCTAACTACCAGCAGTTCACAGCGAAGAATGCCGAAATGGGGAGATTGTATTTAAAAGGCATCATGGAAATGGATCCGGTGAAAGCCAGGATGATGTACCCCGATGCTACTTTCACAATGCGGGTAAGCTATGGCGCTGTAAAATCATACCGCCCGAGAGACGCGGTCTTCTATGATTACGTGACCACTTCCAAAGGGTTACTGGAAAAATATAAAGCGGGTGATTATGAATTTGATCTCCCGGCTAACCAGATCGAGTTACTGAAGAAGAAAGATTTCGGCCAGTATATGGACCCTGCCCGTAAGGACCTGGTGATAGGCTTTATCACCACGAATGATATTACCGGTGGCAATTCAGGCTCCCCTGTTATCAATGCTAAAGGCGAGCTGATCGGTTTGGCTTTTGATGGCAATTACGAAGCATTGAGTCACAAACTGGCTTTTGACAAGGACCTGAACCGTACTATCTGCGTGGATATCCGTTATGTATTGTGGTGTATTGATAAATTAGGCGGCGGAACCAATATTATCAAAGAACTAAAACTCATGAAATAATATATTTCTCGACCGGGAAAGCCATCCGCCAAATTCCGGGTGGCTTTCTTGTTTTATCCAACAAATTAATTCTGTAACATTGCAGGAATATCCCCGCTTGAACAAAAAGCTCACCATAACATTTTTTCTCGCCTTATTTTCCGCTACCGCTATTTCCCAGAAATTGTTCAGCATCGCCACCGATATCGGCTTACAACGGAATTTTAAAAAGGAACAATTATACTGGGCTTTTGGTCATACAACGCAGGCGCTGTTCCACATTACGGCAAAAGATGGGATCTATATTTGGTTTGCTTATTATTCCCCGGGACATTATAAGAATAACCTGGTGGCCACAGCCAAATCAGCACTCACCCTTCCGCAGGAGATCGCTTATACTAATAAAGCTAAGATGCGGCTCAAACAATTCTCTGTTGGCTGGAGAAAATACCTGAGGGGCACACCGGATACGGAAAAGAACTGGAATATCTATGCTTTCGGTGGGTTCGGTCTGCTGCTGGGCCGGGTAGAGAATGTGCATTCTGTACTGATCGATACCGCGGATTATAATCTCCCCGTACTTAGTGGTAAAGCCAATTTTAAACGACTGACAGTAGACCTGGGAGCCGGCGGAGAAATACCAATCGGAATTGATTTCTTTTTGTATACAGAAGGAAGGGTTTGGATACCCACTACGAATTATCCCAGCGAATTTATTTTTGTAAATGAGAATGCTCCTTTCACGGGCATGGTCAGTCTCGGACTGCGTCTTCTTTTCTGATTTTTTTACAGCTTTATATCAAAGCGGCCTTCCGTCACACTGATCGGCTGGGGAGAATTGTAAAGATTCAGGGCGTTGAATTGAAAAGTTCCCGATATGATATTATTCACCACATCCAGTTTGGTGATCGTGACAGAACCCGTATGCGTACTGGATGTCTGCCACTCATTCTGCGGGGCTAACTCTCTTTTTACATAATAGGCATAATTCGTTGTTGCGCTGGCCCTGACGACGTCCGTATTGAATACATAAGTACCGGGACCGGTGACATTGACGATATATATTTCAAACTCGGTCTCCGTGGGTGATTTTGCAAAATTCCTTGCATTGATCATAATGGAAGTGGGACCTGTAAACCTGGCTTCCAGTATATCATTTGCCGGGAAAACACCAAAACCCTGGGGTATCCAAAGGTTGCCATCCACTTTTGCCCCAAATGTATGGGCACCGGTCTGGGTGGCCGGGGGCAATTCTTCAATATCTTTCTTACAGGAGGCAAATAAAAAAAGGACCAGGCAGGCGGCCCACAGGGCCCGGTGGGCAAGAATATTTTTCATAGACATGATTCGGTGTATTAAACGTTTTTGGGGATGGTTTGGTATAAGGCAAAAACAAGGCCAGACATTGGAAAAAAGGAATTGCTGCCGATCCTGTTTAATCGCTGTCGTCAGTATCTTTATCCTCTTTGTAAACAAGCGCTTATGAGCAATACCTTGACGATCAGCCAGGTCGAATTATACAAACTCTCCATCCCATTGACGGAGCCTTTCATCACTTCGTTGGGTACAGACCTCTCTGCCTCCAATATATTAGTGAAAATCATCACGAAGGAAGGGCTTATTGGTTTTGGCGAATGCAGTCCTTATATGCCGATCAACGGCGAGAGCCAGGATACCTGTTTTATCGTCGGACAATATTTTGCCAAAGTATTAAAAGGAAAAGATCCGTTGGCGATCGGGGATTGTATAACACTGATGGACCAGATAATCTATGGCAACACAAGTATCAAAAGCGCTTTTGATATGGCGATCTATGATATTGCTTCGCAACACGCGGCGATGCCTTTGTATAAATTCCTCGGCGGAGACAATACAAAGACGATCATTACTGATTATACTGTTAGTATCGGTTCGCCGGAAAAAATGGCGGCTGATGCGTTGAAAATAAAAAACGAAGGTTATCCTGCAATTAAGATAAAGCTGGGAAAGAAAGGGAAAAAAGATGTGGAACGGATCAGGGCGATCCGGGCAGCTGTGGGGAATGATATTCCCCTGCGGATCGATGCCAACCAGGGGTGGAAAGTAAAGGAAGCCATTGAAACATTGAATGCGCTGCATGAATTTGGTATACAGCATTGCGAAGAGCCGATCGCAAGATGGAATTTTATGAAACTGCGAAAAGTAAAAAAGAATTCTCCCATTCCCGTCATGGCGGATGAAAGTTGCGGTGATGATCATGATGCGGCGAGGCTGATACAATTGAAAGCCTGTGATTATTTCAATATAAAGCTTGGCAAATCAGGCGGGCTTTTCAAAGCCTTAAAAATTGTGCGGCTGGCCGAAGCTGCCGGTATTCACTTGCAAGTAGGTGCTATGATCGAGTCGAGGCTGGCAATGACCGCTTTTGCGCATTTCTCTTTATGTAGTCCGCTGATCGAACATTTTGATTTCGACACCGCATTGATGTTCAGCGAAGACCCGGTAACAGGCGGCATCATCTATGAAAAGAATGGGGTGGTGAAAGTGCCGGAAACAGTGGGTTTGGGAGCTACGATTGATGAAGGATGGCTGAGCAGGATAGAGAAAGTTATAGTATAACAGCGAATTTTCTCCCGCACCGGCTAAAAATATATCCTCATGCTGCTTATTAAAAGAACAAATTCCGGGCATCCCCATTTTCAAGATCTGGTGAAAGAACTGGATCTTGACTTGAAGATCCGTGATGGCGACGATCATTTATTTTATGCGGAGCTCAATAAAGCCGCTATACTAAAACATACTGTTGTAGCCTACGACGGGGATCAACCTGTCGGCTCCGGGGCGTTGAGGGAATATGCCCCGGGTCTGATCGAGATCAAAAGAATGTATGTCCGGCCGGGTCATCGCGGAAAAGGCATTGCTTCAATGATCCTGGCAAGCCTTGAAAGCTGGTGCAGGGAATTGGGTTATACAAAATGCATCTTGGAAACAGGGAGAAACCAACCCGAAGCGATACGGCTGTACGAAAAGAATAGTTACAAGCCGATCCCCAATTATGGAAACTATGCAGGCGCTTACAATAGTGTCTGCTTTGAAAAAGAACTGTAAGGGAACTACCTGGTCACTTTCACCTCAATATTCTTATAATACACTTTACTCTTCGGATCATGTCCCTGTAACGCAAATGTGCCGGATGAAAGCACACGTCCTTCCATTCCTTTGTCACGCTGTACATTCTCCGGTTCCGTATAATCCACGACCTGTTTGTCATTGATCTTTACCGTTACTCTTTTATCCTTTACTTTGATATGGATGGTGAACCATTCATTATCCTTTGCATATACTTCCCTGACATCCTGTATGGCCCAGAGGCTACCACTGCGGCGCCAGTCTGTATGAGAGTTGTTCACCTGCACTTCATATCCTTTCTGCGGCCAGGAGCTTTCCTGGTATTGCGTATGAAAATAGATGCCAGAATTGGAACCCGGTGTAGTCATCACATCAGCCTTGAATTCAAAGTTGGTAAAGTTATGTTCTCCTGCAGGACCATCATAATACAGATGGGCCACATTTCCATTGACAGCAATGGTGCCATTCTCTATAGAAAAACATTCCTTGTTGGTACCCACTTTCCAGCCATCGAATGACTGGCCGTCGAATAAGGCGATCCATTTGGAACCATCATTTTGTTTTACCGGCTTAAAAGAAGAAATGGTGATTGCCACAACTGCAATAAAGAGCTTGTACATATTTTGATATTTAAGCGAAAAGTTATTTTATCTTTTCTTTAGGTCTTGCTTTTTTCACCACTGGTGCATTATCCTTCCATCTCCATAAATGAACACAGGCATAGGTCCGGTAAGGGCTCCATTTGGCAGAAAGGCGGAGCATCTCTTCTTTTACTTTCTTTTTATCGCTGTTGTCGATCTTATACAAACCGATCATCGCGTTCTGGATACCCAGATCATCGACGGCAAATACATCTTCCCGTCCCAATGCAAACATCAGCAGCATTTCGATGGTCCATCGCCCCACCCCTTTGATAACGATCAGGTACCCGATGACTTCTTCATTGGTCATTTTGCCCAGTTTCTTCGGATCCATCCCTGACCCCATTTCAAACTCCGCTACATTCTTTACATAGCTCACTTTCGCATTGCTCAACCCGATTCCTCTCAATGTCTCGGATGGCGTATCCAGTATTTGCTGTGATGTGGGCTCTTTACCCCCGTACAAATTGATAAAGCGCTTATAGATCACATCCGCCACTTTGGTAGAAAGCTGCTGGCTCATAATAGAAGCACAGAGATAGATACAGATATTTTTTCTTTTCACCAGTTTGTGAGGCTGTCCTTTTTCGATCAGCTTTTTCAGTTTTTTGTCCTTGCTGAGATGAGGTATGTATTCCATTCTAAAAAATTAGGTAAATAAAATCATTGCTGTAAACTGTCAGACGCTCCCGCTGAAACGGGACGGCCAGGCAGTTTACATTCCCGGCTGCGCCAGCTTCCATCCTGTTTTTTTCTTTTCTTCATCCACTATTCTTTTTACATCGGCGAGTAATTTTTTTGCATCATAGACGATGCCGTCCTTGATGGTGTACTTCACTCCGCCTTTCCGGATCACTTCATTCTTCTCGTTGAGTGCCACAGCGCCTGTTCCGTAAAGTACCTGCAAATTCTCCAGCGGGTTGGCATCCACGATCACCAGGTCGGCCAGTTTACCGGGCTCCACACTCCCGATCTCTTTTTCCATGCCCAGCGCCTGTGCACCATATAAAGTAGCACTGCGTATGACTTCCAGGGGATGGAAACCTGCTTCCCGTAATAGTTCCAGCTCCCGCACATAAGAGAACCCATAGAGCTGGTAGATAAATCCTGCATCCGTCCCCACCGTCACCCGGCCTCCCCTGTTCTTGTATTCGTTAATGAAGCCCATCCATAATCGGTAATTCTCTTTCCAGTTGATTTCCTGTTCGGTTCCCCAGCTATGCCAGTAAGATCCGTGAGATACACGGCTGGGTTCATAGAACTTCCATAACGCGGGCAATGTATAATCCTCATGCCACTCCGCTCTTCGGGCCCGCATCAGGTCACGGTTGGCTTCATATATATTGAATGTGGGATCAAGTGTAAAATCCAGCTCCCGCAATTCATTCATCACTTTATTCCAGTGATCGCTGAAAGGAGCCGCTGCCTGTTTCCATAATTTACCGGCTTCTTCAAAACGATGTTGTTCATTCGCATAATTATATGTTAATGGATAGTCCTGGATCGTTTTATCGGTGAATAATGCTTCGGGTAATCCATACCAATGCTCCATTGATGTCAGCCCCGCTCTTGCACTGTTGAGTACATTCCAGCGGGCCACATCCAGTTGTGCATGGTGACAGGCGGAACGAAGTCCCAGTTTTTTATTTTCCTCCAGCGCCGCTTTCATGATCTCGGGTGGTGCGCCGAAAAATTTTATGCCGTCGGCTCCTTTCTTTGCATTCTCCCTCACCCATATAACGGCCTGTTCCGGCGTAGTAATTGGCTCTTTGCTTTCCATACCGAAGGCCGTGTAAGCAAAAATGCGGGGAGCCGTGATCAGGTTCTGCCGGCTCTTTTGTTTTTCATCAAGCACCCATTCCAAACCATTCCCCGCCGAGGGGTCGCGGATGGTGGTAATGCCATGTGCCATCCATAATTTAAAAACATATTCGGCCGGTGTACCCTGTTCCGAACCGCCGATATGACCATGCATATCGATGAAGCCCGGTAACGCATACATACCTTCGCAATTCAATTCCTTTCCTCCTTCACTGAGTTTGGGACGTCTTGCGGGGTTGACCGCTATTCCCGGTGAACCGACAATGCTGACCTGTTTGATACGGTTCCTTTCTATCACTATATCCACCGGGCCAACAGGTGGGGACCCTGTTCCATTGACCAGTGTAACGCCACGGATGATGAGTTGATCCCAGGGACCTTCCCCGTCTTTAACTTCAGGCGCTTTTTTTATTTGGGAAAAAACAAACAAGGGAAGAAGCAGTACCGCCAACAGGAAAGAGATTCTCATGAGCTGGGTTTTGGGCCAATAAGTTACAGAAAACAAACCATTCGGAAGCCATGATTCAATAGACGGTAGTGCCAGTAAAGATCAACCTCGCTATTATTCAACCGTCCAGCTCATATCCCCGCTCTTCTCATCTTTCAGCGTGATACCCAATGCTGTCAGTTGATTCCTTATTTTATCAGAAGTGACAAAATCTTTTTTATTCTTTGCTTCTTTCCGGATATCGATCAGCAATTGCATCACACCCTGCAATTTCGAATTGTCCGCTTCGCTGATCCCTTTCAACCCGAGAATATCTTCGATCCATGTTTTTAGTTTGGAACGCAGCAGATCGAATGTTTCTTTCGACAATGCTGAAACAGGGATCGTTCTATCTTTCATCGAATTGATCACGGGTACGATCTCGAACATATTCGCCAGTACTTTCGCGGTACTGAAATCATCGTTCATGAATTCATCGAACTCATCCAATAGTTTTTTAACCTTTGAGTCCAATTCGGCATCGATTCCGGACGCCGGACTCTCAACTTCCAGCTTCTTTAAATTCTCATACGCTTCCCACAATCGTTTCAATCCCTTCTCGGAGGCAATCAATGCTTCATTACCAAAATCAAGTGTACTCCGGTAATGGGTTTGTAAAATAAAGAACCGGATCACCATCGGCTGGTAGGCTTTCCCCTCCAGTACAGGGTGAGTGCCGCTGAACATTTCTGTCAGCTTTACCTGGTTATTATAGCTCTTCCCCATCTTACGGCCGTTGATGGTGATCATGTTATTGTGCACCCAGTAGCGTACCGGCGACGAATGATTGCAGATCGTACTCTGTGCGATCTCGCTCTCGTGATGCGGAAATAAAAGATCCATTCCACCGCCATGAATATCGAATTCAGCACCGAGATACTTTGTCGCCATCGCCGAGCACTCGATATGCCAGCCGGGAAAGCCAACACCCCAGGGACTTTGCCAGCGCATGATATGTTCCGGTGCCGCATTCTTCCATAATGCAAAATCAGCCCTGTCTCTTTTTTCTTCCTGTCCTTCCAGTTCTCTTGTTGTTTCCAGCAGGTCATCCATGATGCGGCCGCTCAGTTTCCCGTAATCATGGGAAGCTGCGTATTTTTTTACATCGAAATAAACGGATCCGTTCACTTCATACGCGTAGCCGGCCTCAATGATCGTCTTGATCATTTCAATTTGTTCAACGATATGGCCTGTTGCGGTCGGCTCGATCGTAGGCCGGAGATTATTGAACTGGTCCATCGCCCAATGAAAGAGATTGGTATATTTCTGCACCAGTTCCATGGGTTCCAGTTTTTCCAGCACCGCTTTCTTCGATATCTTATCCTCTGCTTCTCTTCCTTCTTCTTCGAAGTGACCGGCATCGGTGATATTCCGTACATAACGAACCTTGTACCCGAGATGAATCAGGTAACGGTTGACAATATCGAATGTGATATAGGGGCGGGAGTGACCCAGGTGGCTCTCCCCGCTGACAGTAGGTCCGCAGACATACATCCCCACATGACCGGGTGTGATGGGAGTGAATATTTCTTTCTGCCTGCTGTACGAATTATATATTTTAAGTTGACTCATAAATTTTTGTTGGAGGCTTCAGTACAAACCCAAGCAAAGATGATGAAATAAATTCAGGATTGTATCCAGGGTTTCACTGGACAAAAAGATCAGCAGAACAGCAGCAGGAGCGATATGCGGCGGGGATCGTCATGGGCTCAAGATAATGAATTTATCCTATTTTTTTAGCGAAAGATCCGCTACGAGCATATAATGATCGGACAGTCTTTTAGCAACCCTGTTGAACTGGTTTATTTTGAAATGTTTGTCGGCGAAGATATAATCGATGCGCAACGTAGGTGATAAAGCAGAAAAAGTACGGCCGATACCAAAGCCTTTTTTCAGGAAAGCATCCTGCATTCCTCCCCTTACTGTAAAATAAGTATAGGAATTGGGTACATCATTCAGGTCGCCGCAAAATAAGACCGGGTGCGGGCTGTTATTCATGATCTCCCGGGCCAGGTTAGCCTGGATACTCCGGTAGAAAAATCCTTTTTTCAGTTTGGACAATATGCTGCGTGAATTGGCCAGCAGGCTATCTCTTGCATTTTTGATCTGATCCAGCCGTTCATAATCCTTTCGTCCGAACTGCAATGATTGCAGGTGTGTTGTAAATATCCTGATCGTATCATTACCCACTTTCAGGTCTGTGTGCAGTAATACATCCGGTAAGGTAGGCCGTGGGTACCTGATCTTGCCGCTGTCGATGATCGGGTAACGGGAAAAAATGACCGAGCTGTAAAAATGATTATCACCGTCCTGGTCGAAAGAAAAATAGAAATAAGGATACCCTAATTCCTGCTGAACAGGAGTGATATTATCCCAGTAATCAGGATTGGTGGACGTATGAAATTCCTGCAGGCACAACACATCCGCGTTCTGCTGTTTGATCTGGTCAAGCATTTTCCGGCGTATATCGTTTCCTTTATTCGTATTTCTTTTCAGTTCTACAAAGCGGGCCACATTCCAGGAAACGACACGGATCGTTTGCGGCTCCTTTTTATAATTGAATGTTCTTGTTTTATGAAAAGCAAAGAAAACACTGATGCTTTTGATGCCGAATAATAATGCAATACCCGATACCAGCGCATACTTTGGTTTTAAAACAACCAGCCAGGCGATGCCAAAAAAGATAACGAGCAAAAGCAGGAAGGGAAAACCCAGTCCGAGAAAAGAAATAAACCACCAGCTCTGCGGGTTCAGGTAAGGTACCAGGCAGGCAAGCAGGAAAAAGAACACCAGGACGATATTCGTGTATAAAAAAAACCGCCTGGTGAAAAGTCGGAAACGGGAGGCCATTGATGCAAATTAAGAAAAAGCTTTTAGCCGATAGTTATTAGCTGTTGGCAGGGCTGATTATCGTTACAAACGGTCTGCTATTCTTTATCAAACGCGTAAATGCTCATAGCTAAGCGCTAAAAGCTAGAGGCCTTCTTCTTCTCCTGCCCTTTTCAGCAATTCTTTTTCTTCTTCTGTCAGGAAGCTATAGCCTTGTTGGTTGATCTTGTCGAGTATCTCATCCACCCGTTGCTGGGTAACATTCATTGTTCTTTTATAGGGCGCTGATGAGGACCTGTAAAATAATTCTTCCTTTATATTCTTTCCTTTCTTTGGTTTATCGGGATTGAAAAGATTATTGACCCAATCAAAGAAATTACTCATCCATTCGCTCCAGTCATAACCTATCCTCAAAAAGAAAATAAAAAGAAAACCCATCAATCCGCCGGCCAAATGGGTGATCAGGTTCCCGGTATCGCTGATGGAAACAGTGGCGAGATCAGAGATCAGGTACAATGCGGTCAACGCCCAGAGAGGAATACCTCCCCCGATCAACGGGAATATCTTATACGTGGGCGACACCAGCGTTGTTGCGACCGCCACCGCCATTACCCCGGAGGAGGCACCGACGGCAGTTGCATAAGGAAGCTGACCCTGCAGTGAGGGTACAAAATTATAAGCGAGTATGAAGGCCACCGCTCCTGCCAGCCCCCCGTAAATAAACACAGGGATGATCTTCCGGTTACCGGTAAGGTCCTGCATGATATAACCAAAGCACCAGAGCCAGAGCATATTGGCAAATACCTTCCAGATATTATCGTGCACAAACATATAGGTCAGGAAGGTCCAGGGCTTGTTCAGTAAATGATTGCCTTCTGCCGGCAGCGTAAACCAACCCAATACATTTTTTTCAAAAAGGGAAGGCGCTAATTCTTTGGGGAACCTGAAATACCAGACCGCTTTCATAAAAGCGAGTCCTACAAACATGATCAGGCAGATGGCAATCAGCATCATTAATGCATTGCCGCTCTGGCCCAGCGTGATCTTTTGTTTGATTTGTTTTTCGGGGTAGGTCATAACGTGAGTCGTGAATCGTGAGTCGTGAGTCGTGAGTGCAAAGGTCGCCTGTTACCGGTTGATTTCAATGCTAACCAAGCCCCACTTATCCATTGAATAGTTTTTTTTTCTCTTTCCCTCCTTAAACTCTTTGCTTAATATAACGTTCGCCGGTTTGTTTTGTTCCAGATAAATACAATAAGCAGTCCGGTCAGGGCGCCTCCCAGGTGAGCAAAATGCCCGATATTATCTTTCCCGGTATTGGAGATGCCTGAAAGAAGGTCGATCACAATAACGCCGAGCACAAGCCATTTGGCTTTCACCGGCACGGGAATAGGTATGATCATCAATTCCGTGTTTGGAAATAAATAGCCAAAGCCCGCCAAAACGCCAAGGATCGCACCTGAAGCGCCAAGGGAAGGAGCCAGTTGGCGCATTATCCTCATCACCGATTCCTTATCGCCATTGTCGAATGCGGCTTGCGCATTAAGCATGACCTGGTCGTACCGGAAATAATCAATACCGAGGCTTAGCAGTGTAGCGCCTAATCCGCAGGCCAGGTAAAAAAACAAAAACCGTTTTCCTCCCCAGACATTCTCCAGTATCCTGCCGAACATCCATAAACCAAGCATATTAAAAAGAAGGTGGCCGATGCCGCCATGTGCAAACATATGCGTGGCGACCTGGTAAGGTTTGAAATTCGGCGATTTCAACGGCCAGAGGGAGATCTTTGACGTTAACTGTATCTGGTTATCAAAGACCATTTGTGCCACAAAAACAAGCACATTGATAATGATCAGGTTTTTTACAATGGGGGGGAATGCCTCCGGCCTCGTGGATCGAAAATTACTCATGGGGTACAAAATTAGGGCTAAGAGACTAAAAGGAGATGAAAGAGAAAAAGAGAGTGAACTTATTGTATGGATCCCAAAAATTATCTTGGCCTTTATTGTTTTTGATTTTTCGGGTATAGGATCATCCTCCTATAACGGGGTTAGCAGACAGACAAAGAATACTACCAGGGTAACCTCACCTCTTTTAACTCCTTTTTCTCTTGCGAGGCGAGCTGAAGCAACCTTTTAGTCTCTTTGTAATCCTCTTAGCTTCAATTGAACCACATTCTCTATATGATGCGTATGCGGGAACATATCCACCGGCTGCACTTTGGTCACCATATACTTCGCATCCAGCAGGTTCAGGTCCCTTGCCTGCGTGGCCGGGTTACAGCTTACATAGACAACGGTCGGGGCTTCCATTTCCAGGATCTTTTGCACGAGCTTTTCATGCATACCGGCCCGTGGCGGATCAGTGATGATCACATCCGGCTTGCCATGTGTCGCAAAAAATTCATCATTGCAGATATCGATTACATCACCGGCAAAAAAATGGGCCGATGACAGCTCATTCAGCGCCGCATTTTGTTTGGCATCTTCAATAGCCGCCACGATCATCTCCACACCGATGATCTTTCTGGCACCGGGACTTACAAAAATGCCGATACTACCGGTACCACAGTAAAGATCGTACACGATCTCATTCCCGCTCAACTCCGCAAAATCTCTTGTCACCCGGTACAACTGCTCCGCCTGCCGGGTATTGGTTTGAAAAAAAGATTTCGGACCGATCTTGAATTGAAATTGCTTCTCACCGGATCCACCGGACAACTGCTCGATCGCATAACCCTTACCATGATAAACAACCGGTTCCAGGTCGTGCAAACTATCATTCCATTTGATATTGACCGTATACAACAGGGTAGTGATGGCCGGGAATTTCTCCGTCACCTGTTCCATCAATATTTTTATTTTTTCTTCATCGTTCTCTCCCACTACAATATTCACCATCAGCTCATCCGTAGTGCAAAGCCGCACCTGCATGGTTCTCAGGAAACCAGCATGGTTACGGATATCATAGAATGGCCAATGATTGGACCTTGCCAACTCTTTTACAAATAACCGGATCTCATTGGTAGGTTCCGCCTGCAGGTAACAGGTTTGTATATCCACCACTTTATCAAACAATCCTTTAGCATGAAAGCCGGCTACATCCTGCTCGCCGCGGATCGATTCATCCGCGATCTCTTCTTTCAATAAAAAACGCTTATTGCCAAATGTGTACTCGATCTTATTCCGGTAATACCTTGTCTCGGGAGCACCCAGTATCGGTTCAAACACAGGAAGCTGCACTTTGCCGATCCGTTTCAATGTCTCCTCTACCTGCCGGTGTTTGTAGTGCAATTGTTTTTCATAGGGCAGCATCTGCCACTGGCAGCCCCCGCAGACACCAAAATGGGAACAGAACGGAATAACCCGGTCAGCAGATAAGGAATGGAACCGTACGGGCATACCTTCGGCCCAGTCTTTTTTATTCTTGTGCAGGCGGACATCGACAAGATCGCCGGGGACGGTATTTTCGATAAATATCACTTTCCCGTCCACTTTCGCCAGGGATCTTCCTTCGGCCGCATAATCCTCCACCAGCAGCTTTTCCAGGATGATATTCTTCTTCTTTTTTCTCACGGCGCAAAAATAAGTTTAAGGGGTTCAACTCGTTCTAAAAGTTTTGCTTTCAGCGCCTTCCTAAACAACCTTTTAACAGCTTTGGGCCTCTTAAAGCTTAAACATTTAAGCCCCGGGGCTTATCTTTACCGTTTCACTAAGACCCAACTACTAAATCACAGATTCCGGCATGAAAAAAGTACTTTTCCCGTTTTGCCTCTTACTGGCGATCACCGGCTTTGCACAAAAACAAGGTTACGAGATCAAAGTGACCTTTAAGCCCTTCAAAAAACAGTATATCTATCTTGGTCATTATTTTGGCAAGACCTATCCTATTATCGATTCGGTACTGCTGAACGATAAAAGCGAAGCCGTTTTCAAAGGAGAAAAAAAATTACCCGGTGGCATTTACCTCGTTGGCTATCCCAATAAGACCGGTTTTTTTGAGATACTGGTGGATAAACAACAGCATTTCTCTGTACTGGCGGACACAGCCACTATCAGGAACGGGATACAGGTTGTGAACTCAACCGACAATACTCTTTTTATCAGCTACCAGCAATACATGGCGGCGCGGGGAAAAGAGATCACGACAAAACAACAACAATTAAAACTGGCCAAGACCAAAGCGGATTCAACATTGCTGCTGGATGAACTGGGCAAGCTCGATAAAACTGTATCAGAATACAGGAATGATCTTATCCGGAAGAACCCCGGCAATATCCTCAGCGCTTTGCTGACCACTATGAAAGAGCCACAACTGACCGGGCGGTTGAAAGAGCCTGTAACAAAACAGGATTCACTGGATGCTTACAATTTTTACAAGTTGCATTACTGGGATGGCGTAAATTTCTGGGATGGTCGCCTGGCTTACACAACTTTCTTTGAAGAGAAGGTCGATAAATTTTTTGCACAGCTGGTGGTACCCAACCCCGACTCGATCATCCTTGAACTGGACCGGATGCTGGCGCCTGCTACGATCAATGAAGAGATGACAAGATTCCTGCTGGTAAAATTTACCAACCGTTACCTTGTACAGAAATACATGTGGGAAGATGCTGTCTTTGTACACCTGTTTGAAAAATATTTTGCGCAGAAAGAATATCCCTGGCTGACCCCCCAGGGCCGTAAAACCATTACTGACAGGGCTTACAGCCTTATGGCCAATATTATGGGAACACCGGCAGCCGAGATATACCTGCCCGATAGCACGGGGGAAAAAAGATCCTTGTACGCCGATACTGCCGATTTCACCCTGGTTGTCTTTTGGGACCCGGCCTGCGGGCATTGCAAGGAAGTATTGCCCAAACTGGATTCATTTTACCGCGCCAAATGGAATGCTGCCGGCCTGAAGATATATGCAGTGGCCAAGGAAACGGATGCTCCCAAAAAAGACTGGCTGAAGTTCATCAGTGAGCACAACCTCACCGGGTGGACACATGTCTATTATTCAAAAGCAGATGATAACAAGAGGATCGAAGGAGGTGTAGCGGGATACTCGCAGCTTTACGACGTGCTGACCTTCCCTACATTATATTTGCTGGACAAAAACAAGGGGATCATTGCCAAGAAACTGACCTATGAACAGATCGATGAAGTACTGCAGTTGAAAACGAAAGGACAATAAAAGAAATAAAAAAATCGCAATAAGAACACTGGACTATGAGCAAGAAAATTTCTATTCTTATCGTTACTTTTTTTGTAATGATAAGTGCACCTGCCCAAACACTGTTTACCTATGGCAAGTATTCGGTAGATGCCAAAGAATTCCTGAAAGCCTATAATAAAAATAATACCGCCCTGGTCGTCAATAAAGCAAAAGCGATCAGCGAATATCTTGATCTTTATATCAATTCACGGCTGAAGATCCGGGAAGCGTATGACAGGCGATATGATACATTACCCCAGATCAAAGTGGAAGTGGAGAACCTGCGGACACAGATCGCAGAGAATTACATGAACGATCCGGATATGATGACCCGCCTGCTGAATGAAGCATTCCAGCGCAGCCAGAAAGATATCAGCGTTGCCCATATTTTTATCTCTTTCCGGAATGCCACTAGCCTGTACGATACCACCGCTGCACGGTTGAAAAAAGAGGATGTGCTTCAGCGGTTAAAAAAAGGAGAAGATTTTTTACAGGTAGCGCAGCAACTCTCTGATGACCCTGCTGCAAAAACTACCAGGGGCGAACTGGGTTATATCACGTTGTTCACGCTGCCGTACCCTTTTGAAACAGCCGTGTACACGACCCCTGTTGGAAAATATTCGGATGTTATTGTTTCCAAAGTTGGTTATCACATTTTCAAACCACTGGCTGAAAGAAAAGCCATTGGTAAAATGAGAGCGAGGCAAATATTATTGGTAAATCCTCCCGGCGCCGATGAAGCCACTAAAAAGAAGATCGCTGCACTGGCCGATTCATTGTACAAACGTATTGTTGCCGGTGAGAACTTTAACCGGCTTGCCTCCGCATTCAGCAACGATTACATTACCGCCGCCACGGGCGGTTCGATGCCCGATATCGGGGTGGGACAATATGAACCGGCTTTTGAAAAAATGCTTTGGTCATTGACAAAGAACGGTGCTGTCAGCAAACCCTTCCTCACCGCGCATGGCTGGCATATATTGAAAAGGGATTCGGTCAAACCGGTCATTACGGATTTCGCCAACCGGGCCAACCAGCAGGACCTGCAAACCAGGATCATGGCCGACGCACGCTGGAAAGCTTCGCGTGATTTCATTTATAAAAAAGTGACCGAAAAAGCGGGGCTTAAAAAATATCCTTATGACGATGCGGCCATGTGGGCGATGACGGACAGCGTGCTGGATCTTAAACCAATGACGGATGCAGGCAGAACGATCATTGCAACAACACCGATGTTCACCATCGGCGATTCAACTTATACGGCTACCACCTGGGTAAATTATGCCAATACCTACCGCTACAAACAGGATGGCACCGGTGCCAAACCACATGCACAGGTAAGGGATGAATTCCTTGAATTTTCTTTGTACAATTATTACAGAAGCCACCTCGAAGATTTCAATGCAGAGTTCCGCAGCCAGATGGAAGAGTTCAAAGATGGCAATATATTCTTTGAGATCATGCAACAGGAGATCTGGAACAAGGCGCAAACAGATACGACCGCACTGCGTGCTTTATATGAAGAGAATAAGAAGAACTATATATGGAATCAATGTGTAGATGCCGTTTTATTCTTTTGTTCGGATGAACCCACCGCCAATACGATCTATGAACAGGTGAAAAAGAATCCGGCAGACTGGCAAAAGATAGCAGGAGCCTATACAGAAAAAGTAGTGGCCGACTCTTCCCGGTATGAATGGACCCAGATTCCCAACCTTTTTAAAATGATCCCGAAAGCAGGAATGGTACTGCCGCCGCTTGTCAATACCAATGATAATACGGCTTCCTTTGCCTACATCGTTCAAGCCTATAGCAAACCCATGCAACGCACATTCAACGAAGCAAAAGGGCTGGTCATTAATGATTACCAGGTCATACTGGAAAAAGAATGGACAGAGTTGCTGAAAAAGAAATATCCCGTGGTGATCGATCAGAAGGTGCTGGCGGATATTTCTAAGTAATTAGGGATTGGTAATTTGTAATTAGTGGAACCCCGATGAATTATAGAGGTTATAAAGAGTTGGGTAGTGTCTCAGTTTGAAATGCACGCACACGGATTTTACCGATACGACGGGTGAACACGGATTTATATGCTGTAAACAGCATATAAAGGATCAGTTGTCAGCTAAATACGCGTTCGACCTGAATTAGCGTAGCTAATTCAATCCGTGTTTATCCTTCCGGTCCGTGTCATCCGTGTTCCTGTATTTCTTGCAATTTAAAACTGAGACTCCGATCTAAAAGCCTAATTACAAATTCCCAATTCCTACAATCCCTTCACCACATTCGACACCACATGCGGTTTCCCCAACGTATAATAGTGAAGAACGCAAACCCCGTTTTTCTTCAGGTCCTTTGATTGATGTAATAACCAGTCCTGTCCTACTTTCTCCACTTCTTCATCATTCTTGCATTTTAATATTTCAGCAGAAAGGTCGTTGGGCAGATCAATATAAAATGTCTTGGGAAGGACGGTCAATTGTTTCTTCGTGGTAATGGGTTTCAAGCCCGGGATGATCGGTATATTGATCCCGATCGCACGGCATGCCTTCTCAAATGCATAGAATTTTGCATTATCAAAAAACATCTGGGTAATGATATAATCCGCACCCGCATCGACCTTGGCTTTTAAATACGCCAGGTCCTGGTCCATATTAGGTGCTTCAAAATGTTTTTCCGGGTAACCGGCTACACCGATACAGAATTCCGTCTTCTGAGTTCCTTTCAGATCATCTTCCAGGTAAATGCCTGCATTCAGGTTCACCACCTGTTTCAATAATTCACTCGCATATTTATGCCCGCCGGGTTCGGGTTCAAAAGCTGTTTCATTCTTGGCCGCATCACCACGCAAGACCAGTACATTATCGATACCAAGATAACGGAGATTGATCAGCGCATCTTCGGTCTCATTGATACCAAACCCGCCGCAGATCAGGTGAGGTACCGTATCCACATTATATTTATTCATGATCGCCGCGCAGATACTTTCCGTTCCGGGTCTCTTCCGCACCACTACTTTTTCAAATGTCCCATCCAGTCTTTTTTTGAAAACATGCTCACTGCGATGATAGGTTACATTGATAAATGCGGGTTTAAACTCCATCAGCGGATCGAGATGATTGTATAATGCCTCGATCCCTTTGCCTTTCAGGGGTGGCAATACTTCAAAAGAGATCAGCGTATCCCTGGCTTGTTTGATATGGTCTATTACCTTCATAAGTGTGCAAAGCTAATGATGCGGCGGCATTAGGCAAAACCACGTTAAAGACCCTCATAATTAACGACCCGGAAGCCTTTCATTAGCCTTCATCACCTATTTTTGCTTCCCATGCCAGTAACCATCCGCACACAGGATCTTGTAAAAAAATATGGCAGCCGTGTGGTTGTCAACCATGTTTCCTTTGATGTGAAGCAGGGTGAGATCGTGGGCCTGCTCGGGCCTAATGGCGCCGGTAAGACCACTTCTTTCTACCAGGTGGTGGGCCTGGTAAGACCCGACGAAGGCAAGGTCTTTTTAAATGACCTGGATATTACGAGCCTGCCAATGTACAAACGGGCACAAATGGGGATCGGCTATCTGCCCCAGGAAGCATCCGTGTTTCGCAAACTGAGCGTGGAAGATAATATCGCGGCTATCCTGGAGATGACAAAACTCTCAAAGCAGCAACAAAAAGATAAACTGGAATCCCTGCTCAATGAGTTCCGGCTCCAGCATGTACGTAAAAGCAATGGCGATGTACTGAGCGGCGGCGAAAGGCGGCGAACCGAGATCGCAAGAGCTTTATCGGTGGATCCTAAATTCATTTTACTGGATGAACCTTTTGCCGGTATCGACCCGATCGCGGTGGAAGATATACAGGCTATTGTTGCCAAACTCAAACATAAGAATATCGGTATCCTGATCACGGATCATAATGTAACGGAAACGCTTTCTATCTGCGATCGTGCTTACCTGTTGATCGAAGGAAAGATCTTCAAACATGGAACGGCCGAAGAACTGGCACAGGATGAAGATGTACGAAGGCTTTACCTGGGAAGGAATTTTGAATTGAGACGAAAGGATTATTTGCATGAAGAAGCCCTCGCTGATCATAAAAGCACCCAGTCCCCGGAT
Source organism: Chitinophagaceae bacterium (assembly GCA_036009775.1). Classification (GTDB taxonomy): domain Bacteria; phylum Bacteroidota; class Bacteroidia; order Chitinophagales; family Chitinophagaceae; genus JJ008. The sequence goes on along the minus strand of DASYLC010000194.1, from coordinate 15,272 downwards.
AATTTCGACACCGTCATACATAAGCTGATCCAGGAAACGGAAAAAAAGGTCCAGTTGTTGAGCAAGATCGGCGTTTATAAATTCAACCTGGCTTTAACATCAGATCTTGATATGTCTACCTACATCACTTACCTGGGAGAAGTGAGATCCGCCATTTTAAAAAAATACCCGGCCGGAACAGAAATAGGTGACCTGGCAATCAAACTGCCCAACCTACAAATGGAAGATTACCAAAAAAGATTCAGCGTGTACGATATGGTTGTGATGCCGGTATTTGTATCCACTTTCATTGTCATCGGAACCCTGGGTATGATTGCGATCTATATAGTTTATAGCCCTCTTTTCAAACAGCTCCGGATTCAGCTATCGGATACCAGGTCTTTGCTGAGCCAGATCCAGCTGATGATCCATGCCCAAAACAGTTAACTGTCATTTCATCCGTCCGGAACCAGTAAGTTCTTGGTTTGTGACTGCAATTCTTTATTTTGCCTGCAGCAATGAAACTTCTCTCCCCTGCCATATCATCTCTTGCCCGTGCCCGGTTCTGGCGTATCGAAGCCTGGAGGAATAACCCCCTGGATGCGCAGCGGGAAGTATTGCAGGAACTGGTCACTTCGGCCCAATACACCGAGTTTGGCCGCAAATATGATTTTTCCAATCTTTTTACGGTACGTGAATTCAAAGACGCGGTTCCGATCCATGAGTACGATGACCTGAAGCCCTATATCGAACGCATTATGAACGGCGAACAGAATATCCTCTGGAATACGCCGATCTACTGGTTTGCCAAAAGCAGTGGCACGACCAGCGATAAAAGTAAATTCATACCGGTCAGCGATGAGAGCCTGGAAGATTGCCATTTTAAAGCCGCCAAAGATGTGCTGACTTTATATTATCAATTCAATCCCGATTCCGAACTATTAACAGGCAAAGGGTTGGTACTGGGCGGCAGTCATAATATCAACCCGATGAACAATGAAGCGCAGTATGGCGATCTCAGTGCCGTATTGCTGCAGAACACTCCTTTCTGGGGACATTGGTTGCGTACCCCCGACCTGAGCATCGCGTTGATGGATGAATGGGAGACCAAGATCGAAAAACTGGCAGAAAGTACCATCAAAGAAAATGTGACCTCTATCTCCGGTGTTCCTACCTGGACACTGGTATTATTCAGAAGGATCTTAGAGATTACGGGTAAAAAAACAATGAGCGAGGTCTGGCCTTCCCTTGAATTATATATGCATGGCGGTGTTTCCTTCACCCCTTATAAAGAACAGTTTCAAAAACTGATCGGAAAAGACATCCATTACCTGGAAATGTATAATGCCAGTGAAGGATTTTTCGCCGCACAGGATGTGCCGGGGGAAGAAGGCATGTTATTGTTTACCGACCACGGTATTTTCATGGAGTTCATGCCGGTGAGCGAGTATGGAAAAAAAGATCCGCAAACGATCGGGCTGCAGGATGTGGAATTGGGGAAGAACTATGCGCTGATCATCAGCACCAATGGCGGCTTATGGAGATATTTAGTAGGAGATACCATCCAGTTCACTTCGCTGAAGCCTTTCCGGATCAAAGTATCAGGAAGGCTGAAACACTATATCAATGCATTTGGTGAAGAAGTGATCGTGGACAATACGGATAAGGCCATTGCCATGGCCAGCCAGAAAACCGGGGCGATCGTCAATGATTATACAGCAGCGCCGGTGTATTTTACCGAAGGTTCTAATGGCGCCCATGAATGGCTGATCGAGTTTGAAAAAGAACCTGTAAGCCTGGAAAGTTTCACGAATGAATTGGATGCGGCATTGAAAAGCATCAACAGCGACTACGAGGCCAAGCGGCATAAGAGCATTGCACTCCGGTTGCCGGTGGTGCATGCGGCAAAAAAAGGAACTTTCTCTGAATGGCTGCGGAGCAAAGGCCGGCTGGGCGGGCAGCACAAGGTCCCGCGTTTATCCAATGAAAGAACACTTTTAGAAGAGCTGATCTTTTTGAATAAAAATTACATTTGCTGATCAAATATCATCATCATGAAATTACTTGAAGGAAAAATCGCGATCGTAACAGGTGCCGCCCGTGGCATCGGCGAAGGAATTGCGATAAAATTCGCGGAACAGGGCGCTAATGTGGCTTTTACCTATGTCAGCGATAGCAGCGCTGAGAAAGCCGCCGCATTAGAAAGTAAATTAACAGGATTGGGCGTTAAAGCAAAAGCTTATAAAAGCAATGCCGGTGATTTTGCGCAATGTGAAGCTTTTGTGGCTGATGTGCTCAAAGAATTCGGCACCGTTGATATCTGCGTGAACAATGCCGGTATTTCCAAAGATAATTTATTGCTTCGGATGACACCCGAACAATGGAATGATGTGATACAGGTAAACCTGAACAGCGTATTCTATATGACCAAGCAGGTCATCCGCCCGATGATGAATGCAAAATCCGGTTCGATCATCAATATGAGTTCGATCATCGGCGAGATCGGGAATGCGGGGCAAAGCAGTTATGCAGCATCCAAAGCCGGCATCATCGGTTTCACCAAATCTGTTGCGAAAGAATTAGGCAGCCGCAATATCCGTTGCAATGCCATCGCCCCGGGTTTCGTAGAAACAGATATGACCTCCTATTTAAAAGATGGTGCAGGCGCTGATAAATATAAAGCCGGTATCCCGCTCGGAAAATTCGCTTCCCCGGAAGATATTGCCAATGCAACATTGTTCCTGGCGTCTGATATGTCTTCCTATATAACCGGGCAGACATTGAGTGTTTGTGGTGGATTAAATATGTAGATCGTGGCAGATGTAAATGATATGATGGCGGCCTATGCGGAAGACGCGGTAGAATATGCGGCCAAATTCAAAATAACACTGGACTATTCCGAAGAGAGTATCGACAAGCTCGAAAAATTCTGCACGCTACTTTATACCGCGATCCCAAAAACTTTTTTTAAAAAATTGCTTCGCAAAGTTCCTTCTGACGAATCGATCATCCAGGTATCCAAGATGCTGGGTGGTTATTGGGGCGAAGTGTTGATCAGGCATCATGGTGGTCATTGGGCGATAGAGGATTTTATGAATGAAGGCAATACGATCCTGCTGGAAACAGGGGATAATAAAATATTTCCCGTGGGCAAAGCCTATAAAAGACTAACGAACGGACCGGAGGACAATATGGCCCATTTTTACCGGTATATGACGCAGGAGTTAAAAAAATAGCCCGGTCTATCCCTGGAGTTTTATTCCCCTTTTCTTTATATAGGCATGCCATAGAATCATCGCAGCTACGGTCCGGTGAGGCCGCCATGCTTCGGCGATCTGCAACATGGCTTCTCTGCTTATGTCTTTGGGTAATCCTTTTACTTCTTTCAAACTGTTCACCAGTGCAATATCACCCAGCGGGAAAAGATCCGAACGTTGCAGCGAATGCATCAGGTAGACATCTACCGTCCAGTGACCAATGCCTTTTATTTTGATCATCTCGTTCCGGACTTCTTCATCTGCAAGCAAGGAGAATGTTTTTAATTTCATTTTACGGGATTGGATAACCATGGCCAGTTCCCGGGCATACACGATCTTCTGGCGGCTGAAATAGCAGTCCCTTAATTCTTTATCCGTCATCGCCAGGATCTTTGCCGGTGTTACAAACCCGATCTTCTCTTTTAATTTTTTAAATGCGGCATAGGCCGATGCCAGCGACACCTGTTGTTCGAGGATAAAGAGAATAAGGCTCTGGAATGTAGCGGGGCGGGTCCACATGGGCGGGTAGTCATGTTCTTTTATGATAGCAGCAAGCTCAGCATCGAGCTTTGCGAGCTTCCGGCAAATACTATGAAAGTTGCCGGAATGAAAAGTGATGATATTTTGCGTCATTCAGGTTATTATTAATACTTTCAGGAAGCCTTAAACCTCCTGATATGAAAAAAAACATGCCCCTTGTCCTCGGGCTGCTTGTCTGCATCGTTCTCAGTTGCAACAATAAAAAATCAAACGAAAAAGACGATCCTCCTCAAAATAAGGATTATCTCATTAGGATGGACGGGATCGATAGTTTGAAACTGGAGATGACCAGGGCCGAACTGGAAAAAGTATTGAACACAAAAATTACCCTTCCGAATCTTGCTACTACCAGGGCTTCGGATACGATCAGCGTAAAATACAGGGGCATCGATATGACCCTTATCATGGATGGAAGTGACGATAGCACAGCCACGCTCCGGAGCATTCAAACAACCCATCCTTCCTGCAAGACAGCATCCGGCATTGGCACAGGAGCAGATAAGATAAAAGCCATTGAGGCCTACCCGGACAACAGGAGGTTCGTAGGACCGGAGTACGAAGAGTATCCCGTGAGGAGTGCTACCAAATCGGTCGTAGCTGTGATGGATACGCTAAATACCCGCGCCATCATCTTCCATATCATCGACAAGAAAGTAGTGTCTGTAGAAGTGAACTCTTATTACGAATACTACTGACCTGATTTGTAAACCTGAACTGATTTGTTATGAAAAAAATAATCCTGTTAATCTCTTTTGCCGCTGTTGCATCTTTTGCAAGCGCTCAAAACAACGGCCATATAGTCAGTTTTGATGGAATGGATGAATTGAAGATCGGGATCGGAAAGGTCGAGCTGGAAAAATTATTGAAGATCAAGATCGAATTCAAGCACATCGGCAAGGATGAACGATACACAGAGACTATAAACGCAACTTATAAGGGTATTCCCATGGAGATTGACATGATGAGGTCAGATGAGATTGTGGCGAGGCTGGATGGCATGCGCACGTCGAGTCCCTTATTTAAAACAGCGGAAGGTATCGGCGTGGGGTCTGATCAGCAAACGATCATCAATACGTACGAAAAACACTTACTGATCATCGACAAAGAGACCATCACCCTTGCTGATGCTGACAACCTGCATTCCTCTATCGTCTTTTGGATGAAAGATAAAAAAGTAGTGGCCATCGGTTCAGAACCCACTGCAGCATTCAGGGACAGGGAATAAAACCATTAAAAATATCACCTCATTATCAAAACCTAAACCACGCATCATGAAAAATTTCTTATTGTATTTGGGTACTGCTGTTGTTTTTTTTAGCTGCAACCAAAAAGAAAAGGATAAAAAACAACCGGATAAAAAAACTGAAAAAGGTGAATATACCATAACCAAAGACGGGATTGGTGAGTTAAAGATCGGCATGAGTGATGCTGAACTGGAAAGATTGGTCAACGATCGGTTCAAATTCAGGATGGTCGTTGATTCACCGGGCTATTGGCAGGACACTATCAGGACGAAATATAAAGACCTTGATGTTTCCCTGTATTTTGAACGGCAATATGGCAATTCAGACAGCACCTACATGCAGCTCTCGGGCCTGGAAACAAACAGCGCTCTTTGTAAAACCGAATACGGGGTTGGGATCGGCGATGACAGATCGGCTATTCTCGAGCCATACGATGATCGTGCAATATATATGGGCCCCGAATACGAGCAGACAAATGATACCACATGGGCACCCAGCAAAACAAAGTATTCCGTCAATGTGAAAGACGATAAATGGGACCGGGAGATCATTTTCCACCTGGTGAATAAAAAAGTAGCTTCTTTAGGAGCTGGAATTATTATGGGTGAATAATGACCGGTTTTATTTTTTCTTGAATTTCAGGATACCATTCCTTGTAAAATCACTCAGCACCAGTCTGCCGCTGATCTTTGCTCTTTCGACCAGCAGGGTATCCCAATTCTCCGTTCCTTTCCAGGCGATCTTTTTTATTTCGGCCATGGCTTCAGGGCTGGAATGCGCCAGTGTATGCGTCAGTTTTTTTATTGATTCATCCATATCCCCGATCGTCGGGTGTAATTCTGCGAACAAACCTTTTCTTTTTGCCCAATCCGCATTACGCCACATCGAAGCGTCGATAGCCAGTTGAGAAAAAGCTGAATTACCGATCTTCCTTTCCACCGCAGGTCCTACCACAAAAGGCCCGATACCAACAGCCAGTTCGCTCAGTTTAACTTCGGCTCCTTCTGCCGCTATCGCATAATCGACCGATGCAGCCAGTCCAACACCACCTCCCACACATTTGCCGTGGATCCTCCCGATGATCAGCTTAGGACAGGTGCGCATGGCATTAATAACATTGGCAAAACCACTGAAGAATTTCAATCCCTCCGTTTCGTCCTGTATCGCTACCAGCTCATCGAATGAAGCGCCTGCACAAAAAGCTTTTTCCCCCGCTGAGCGAAGCACAATAACGATCGTATTAGGATCCTGTCCGGCTTGCGTGATGGCGATGGCCAGGTCATGCAATATCGTACCGGGCAGTGAGTTGCTTTGCGGGTGGAAGAACTCGATCGTGGTGATCCCCTGGTGCAATTCCCTTTTTACATATGCATCCGCCATAAAAACCTTTTTCCAAAACTACAAGCTTTGTAAGAACGGCGGGAATTTTCTTTGCCCTTTATCAACTTGCAACCCAGCGTACAGCGGCGGTATATGAACCTTTGGTAATACCCAAAAGAGTTGAATCAATACTGAACGCCAGGCTGCGGTTAAATGTATCGCCTGCGGCTGGTGGTGCGTCCAGTACCAGCGTATCCGTAACAGCCAGACTGAAATCGTCGATCATCAGGGGAAGTATATAATGCCCGGTAATATTAAAGCCTCCTGCCACGATCAACATAACGATGGCGACGCTGGCAGCCCCCGGAACAAATAATAATCCCATTGAAACGGTCAGTAATGTCAGACCGATTACTTGAAAAACAGCAGTTAATTTCTCTCCCAATGCTGCATTGTGGATCAGGTCTTCCTCGACCAGGAATAAACCCGCAATAAATGTCGCCGGGAATACCGTTCCCGTTGAACCGCCATCAATTGAAAAGGTAAAGAGGGTTGCATTACCACCAAGACCAACCGTATCTGTCTTTTTAAACTTGCCTACAAAAAAAGGAGCCTTATCACTGGCCGTACCAAAATTATCAGTAGCGAAAGCGCCAAGGCTTATTTCATCCTTATGCAAATCATTTGTCTTTACACAAGTAAGGTTGTCCACTATAAATTGCAGCGTAGTGGCATCAACAGATGCCTGTTGTGGTTTTGGTTTTCCGCTAAAAAGTTTGCCCGGCAATTTAGATTTTGCAAAAGATCGCTTTGGAAGTATTGTCTTCACGTCATCCTCAGTTATTTTGTTTTTATTTTCTACCGGCAACGCTTTTACCTGCTCAGCGACGGATCTGTTATCGCGAAGATTGACATCATGCAGGTCGCCATATTTTTGTTTACGCTGGGCTTGCGTGGCATTTATTGATGCTTTGAATTTATCAGAAAAATTGTCTCTCTTTCTTTTCGGCAATGCCATGGCAAATTCATAGAGAGCTTTTTCGAGGTTTTTTCCGGCTGGTAATGGATAAGCTTGCGGATTCAACAAGTGAGCTGCTGCTTTTTCAGCCGCCAGTGATAATGTATCGTTGGCTCTTTTTTGCAGGTACTGCAGTTTGGTATTGCTTTTGGGCAGTTCGGTAAGTGTTGACATACTAGTTTATTTTGGACGATAAAACTAGTTGAACCGGTCCTTCACATCAATACCTCAGGCGGGGGAAATTCTATCCCCCGATTTATGGCGCATCGTATTAAATGGGTGTTATTCAGCGGCTTCAGAAATTCTTTCTGGCCACCATTGTCAGTATCGTTGCCAGCCCTGTTACTTCGTTTGTTTCATCGATCATCTCCACCAGCCATTTTACGATGCCTTTTTCGATATCATCACCGCGTTTGAAGTCTTCGGGTTTCTCCACGATCCGCTTGTCATTGGGTAATTTCTCTTTACAGGTAAAACGGATATGGATCTCGGCACCGGGGTAAACAGGTTTCATAAAACGAAGTTCATCGATACCGTAATTCAGCAGTACGGGGTTCTTATCGTAGCTGTCAACGAATAACCCTGCAGCCAGGCTCATGATAAAATAACCATGCGCCACCTGTTGCTCAAACATGGTACCGGTGAAGTCGGTTGTTTTGATATGCGCATAGAAATGATCCCCGCTCAGGTCGGCAAACCGGTCGATATCACCTGACGTTATCACTCTTTTCTCCGTAATGATCTGGTCGCCGATCACCAGCTCTTCAAAATATTTTTTAAAAGGATGTTTACCCGGGTCTTTTCCTTTGGCGTTTTGCTGGTATACATTAGTTATGGCTGTGATCGTGGTGGGCGAACCCTGTAAAGCGGTACGTTGCAGGTAATGCTTCACGCCCCTGATCCCTCCCATCTCTTCGCCACCACCGGCACGACCCGGCCCGCCATGTACCAGTAACGGCAAAGGCGAACCATGCCCTGTATTTTCTTTAGCGCATTCATTGTTCAATACGAGTATCCTTCCATGATGCGATGCCGCACCCACAACATACGCTCTCGCTTCCTTATAATCGGCTGTTACGATCGTGCTGACCAGGCTGCCTTTACCCAGTTTGCTCAATACAATTGCTTCCTCACTGTTCCTATAGGGCATGATCGTACTTACCGGACCAAACGCTTCCACTTCATGTGCTTCCTTTGCACTGAAAGGATCTGTGTTCATCAATAATACAGGCGACATGAACGCACCTTTGTCCGCATCCGCGTCTACTACACTCACACTATCGAGTGAGCCATACACTATTTGTGAAGAGGCCAGTAGTTTCTGAACTTGTTCTCTTACTTCATTCCGCTGGGTTTGACCGGCCAGTGAACCCATCCTTACTGTTGAATTGAGAGGATTACCAATCACTGTCTGGGATAAAGAAGTTCCGAGTGCTTTCCACACGTCTTCCATTTTATTTTGGGGAACAAAAATGCGGCGGATACCGGTGCAGCGCTGACCGGCTTTTAATGTCATTTCCTTCCTGATCTCTTTGATAAAAATATCCCACTCGGGTGTATCAGGCGTTACCCTTTCACCCAATACGATACAATTCAGGCTATCCGCTTCCATATTGAAAGGGACATTATTCTCCAATATGGCCGGTGTTTTCTTCAGCAGTAAACCCGTTGATGCACTTCCGGTAAATGTTACCACATCCTGGGCATTCATATGGTTCAGCAGGTCGCCGGCACTGCCACAGATCAGTTGCAATGATCCTTCGGGTAATATCTTTGAAGCAATGATCTCTTTTACCACAGCTTCCGTTAAGTAAGAGGTGACGGTTGCCGGTTTTACGATACAGGGCATCCCTGCCAATAGATTCACCGCGATCTTTTCCAGCATTCCCCATACCGGGAAATTAAAAGCATTGATGTGAACGGCCACTCCTTCTTTCGGAACAAGGATATGCGTTCCCATGAACGTATTGTTCTTACTGAGATTATGACTGTCGCCATCGATGCAAAATTGTTCATCGGGAAATTTCCGGCGCAGCGAAGCATTGGCAAACAAATTACCGATACCGCCTTCGATATCCACCCAGCTGTCCGCCTTGGTTGCACCGGTACGATAACTGATCGTATAAAATTTTTCGAGATGATCCCTTAAATGAAATGCCAGTGCTTTCAGCATATTTCCCCGCTGGTGAAAGGTCATTTTCCGTAAAGCCGGGTTGCCGGTGTGCCGGCCGTATTCCAGTGCGGCTTTAAAATCGATTCCCTTCGAACTGGCCGCTACAAGGGGATCTCCGGTGACGGCATTGTATAATAGTTGCCCGTCCCCGTCTCCTTTGATCCAGGCGCCGGCGATATAGTTATCGAGTTTGTTCATAATTAATTTTCTGAGATAGAAGAGATTATTTTTAATTTTAATTCTTCTGAATAGTCGTCTTCATAAATTACTGAAGTAATAATTTCAAATAATAATTGTTTGCTTATTCGATTATCAGCTACATGGACAGCTATATTTTCCATTTCCCTGATAAATCTTGAAACCATACTATCCAATCCATTTAATTCTAAAAAAAAAGCACCCAGGGCTATTGATGTTCTTTTATTGCCATCTACAAAAGCATGATTTTTGTTAATAGAAAAAACAAGGTGGGTAATCTTATCTTCTAAGTCCGGATAATAGTTATCATTTTTAATATGTTCCAGCGGGCTCTCAAGATTTCCCAGATCCTTAAGACCATTCATTCCACCTGAAATCTCTAGGATTTTATCATGTGTCCTAATCGCATATTCTGTCGTGAAATATAAAAGAGCCATCTTACCTGTCTTTAAGTCTTATAAATACATCCTTGTTTTCCTCAAGTCGTTCGCCAAGTGCCTTACTTTTCTCTCCTAAAAATCTTTCGAAGTCGCTATATGGTACGCTTTTTAAATATTGTCGCAGTTTCTCATGTAAAATTTGTCTAAACCCGTAGTCTCTAGAGGCCATTTTAATACATGCATCCTCTATTAAAGGTTTAAATAATGGATGTTTCGAAAAATTGTCAAGCAATTCTTCTGCTTCAGCCGGAGTCAGCTTTCTTTCTTTCCTTCTCCATTCATTTTCTAATTCATGGGCCAATCCATTTTCAAACGATGCAATCATTTTTAATACTTCTCCATACATAGTATCACGGGGATTTTCGCTATCCTCCAATTGAAGTATATGTTTGTACTCTTTCGCATTTTCATTAAAGATCGATTTATATATTTTATCTGTAAAAAATGAATACTTAGAGTTATCCATTTCAACATACTTGCTTAAGGCGCTAGTAAACTTTTTTCTATACCCAGGTTCTTTTACAATTGCTGTAAAAAAGTCTTCATCTCTTTGATTAATATATTTTGTTGACCCACCAAGCTTATTGTTTATGGTATCAATTACAATGTCAAGCATTTTGCTTCTTAATACTTTGGCGTTTTCGCTTTCTGACAATAACATTCCAAGATTCAATAACGCTCTAAAATTAAAAACTCCTAGTTGCGGGGCTTTCATCCCTTCTTCCAGTATATGACCAAATTGATCTTTGAATTCTCTTAATTTTTTTCCTTTTAATACTTCATATCCATTATGCTTCAATTCATTTTCAAACTGATTCAAATATCGATTAATAGTTGCTCTGTCAACCAGGTAAAACTCGATTACCTGCTGAATCGTAAATTTGTATTCGTTATTAAATAGCATTCCGGTCAACCCAAGATATTCCTGTATCTTTTCGACAGCTTGCTTATTATTTAAAATGTTTTGCCTATCAATTGTCGATTTTGTCAAGTCGTTCATCCCTTAAATATTTATATGGTCATCGAAATCTCATTAATTGTTTGTCGCACATATGCGACAAACAAAATACAACATATTGTTTTTCAATGACTTATATTTATTAAAAAATATTATTTTTATATTTAATTCTTAAACCATTGATAAAATGATATAAAGTTATCAAAATTACTACAGCTCTCGAAAGCTATATTCTTAATTGAGTTTGAGGTAATTAAAATGTGATACTTTTAAATTAAAATAGATTTCAGTGAAAAAAAATATAAGCATCCTTGTAGGATTTTTAATCAGCCTCTTAACCCTTTCCTGCAACAATTCCGACAAAAAACACGTTCATGACCCTTCCGGCGATGAACCAAAAACATTGACCGACAGCCTGGAAAAAGATATCGACGAAGGTCATATCGTGGGTATGTCCAAAATTGGAAAATTGCACAATACCCAAAAAGAGATACAACGGATCATTGATTCCATTGGTACACTTCCTGCTAAAGCAAAAGCAGCAGCAGCGCCTTACCTCGAACAACTAAATAAAGCCATCCAGGACCTTAGTTATGCGGATTTCGCCATGGACAAATGGATGACCGAATATGATATGGATTCAGCGAAAACGGATCTCCAGCGGCGGATCAAATACCTCGCCGAAGAAAAACTGAAAGTAGATAAGATGAAGGAAGCTATTTTAACCAGCATGCAAAAAGCTGATTCCTTATTGAAAACACGGTTCTGATCCCCGGCTATGTACTTAATGGCTCTACTCCAAATTGCCGCAGGTGATGTGCCGCATGTTTGTATAAAAGCTGAACATTCTGTTCGAAGTTCAGGTCACCAAAAAAAGGGTTCCGGATGATCATCGCGGGGTTCCTTTCATAGGCTTCAAAAAAATAAATGAGCTCCTGTTGCAGGGCACCGATCGCTGCCTGCACTGTTGTATAATGCAGGGCTGCCGGTTCTTCACCCATCAGCGGGTTTCGTGTATTTTCATGAAAAGGTTTTTCGCTCATCATAAACTCCCTCATCCGTTCCAGGTTTTCCGGCGGGGTGAGCATGGAATCGATCTTCAAACGGCCATTTGCATTCCGGACGGCATCGCCGGCATAGTGTTCGATCATTTGCTGCACAGACATCTTTCCCCATTTAGGAGGAGTTGCGGGATCCAGTCTTTGCAAACAGGAAATCAGTTTAGTGCGGAGAAAATTTTCCTTTTCTAAGCTCATCGTCAGTACTTGAGGTTGGAGCAATTTACAAAACCCTGCCAGCGTTATAAACGGGGGACTAGGGTCTCATCTTTTTATCAATATGAGCAGACAGTCTTTCAAAGATCGACTGCACATCTCCCATTCCGTCCACGTTCGTTACTTTCTTTGATCGTGCATAATAGCCAGCAACGGGCAGCGTCTCTTTTTTATACACTTCCTGGCGGTTGCGTTGGATATTCTCATCGGCATCATCACTTCTTCCTGACGTTTTTCCGCGGAGCACCAGTCTTTTGATGAGCTCTTCTTCATCCACATCCAGTATCAGCACTTTTCCGATCTCTGTTTTCTTCAAATCCAGGAGCTTATCCAGCGCTTTGGCCTGGGCCACTGTACGGGGAAAGCCATCAAATAAAAAACCGGTGGCATCTTTATGCTGGTCGAAATAAGAATCTACCATACCAATGACCACTTCATCAGGTACCAGTTGTCCTTTATCTATAAAACTCTTAGCCTCAATGCCCAATGGAGTTTTATCCTTGATCTCCTGGCGTAAAAGATTACCTGTGGAAAGATGGATCAATCCGTACTTTTCTACCAGCTTATCGGACTGTGTCCCTTTACCACTCCCTGGAGGGCCAAATAATATCAGATTGAACATAGGCAGTTACTGACCTTGGTGAGCGGACAAATATAATGTACGGGGCTTATATTATCCACTCCCAGCCAAAATGTTAAGAAAAGCCGCCTGCCAGCCCACCGGCAAACCTTTCCGGCCTTGTTTTCGTAAATTTGTATAAACCATGAAAACAGGCAGAATGCATAAAACAGTTTTAAAATATATAGCCATAATAGCTTTTTGCCAGCTGCTCCAGCAATGCAGCTTTTCGCAAAATAAACCCTCCAATAATAATTCTGTAAATATGGACAGCAGCAAACAAAAGAACCCGGTATATTCCACTACAGACACCAGTAAAGTGGCGATAACCGAGGAAGAGTGGAAAAAGATACTTCCCGCTGATGTATTCTATATTGCCCGCCAGAAAGGCACTGAACGGCCCGGAAGCAGCAAGTACGAAGCATTCAGGGAAGTAGGTACTTATTACTGCGCCGCTTGTGGAAATGCATTATTTAAAAGCGACACCAAGTTTGAAAGCGGTTGCGGTTGGCCCAGTTTCTATGAACCGATCAGCAAAGCAAGTATTATATATACTCCTGATAATACACATGGTATGAAAAGAACAGAGGTCGAGTGTGGCCGCTGTAAAGCCCACCTGGGGCATGTATTTGACGATGGCCCACCACCCACCGGTCTCCGCTACTGTATCAACGGCGTAGTCCTTGATTTTGAGAAGGCTAAGGAGGCTGAAAAGAAATATTCCGGCAAAGAAAAAGACGATAGAAATTAGGCCCTGTAAATAATCGGCTCTCCCCAAATCCTTTTCCCTTAAACCTCCTTTTATCCCAAAGGAGGTTTTTTATTTTTTCAAGCAACTTCATCTGGATAAATTTACGTTCCGAAAGAAACTGTATGCACGTGGTTAATAAGCTCTGGATACGCCTGCGTATCATCGCCTGCGGATTGGCAATTGCAGCCAGCATGCCTGTATGGTCGCAGATCGATATTGTACAGGTAATGCCGGTCGATCCCAAGGTAAAGATCGGTCGCTTACCCAATGGGCTTACTTATTATATCCGTCATAACAGTCTGCCGGAAAAAAGAGTGGAACTGCGGCTGGTGATCAACGCTGGTTCGGTGCTGGAAGACGAGGACCAGGTAGGTCTTGCGCATTTCATGGAGCATATGAATTTCAACGGCACAAAACGCTTTCCTAAAAATGAGCTCGTCAGTTATCTTCAGACCATTGGCGTAGAATTCGGTGCCGATCTCAATGCTTATACCAGTTTTGATGAAACAGTTTATATTCTCCCTGTTCCCACCGATAAACCGGGTCTTGTGGAAAAAGGATTACAGATACTGGAAGACTGGGCACATAACGCATTGCTTGACCCCGCAGAAATAGAAAAAGAAAGAGGCGTGGTGATCGAAGAGTGGAGACTCAGTCGCGGGGCGGATGAGCGGATGATGAAGCAGACATTACCGGTTCAATACCGCGGTTCAAAATATGCAGAACGATTGCCGATCGGCAACAAGGATGTCCTGGAACATTTTTCTCCGGCGGCACTTACCCGCTTTTATAAAGACTGGTACCGTCCCGATCTGATGGCCGTAGTGGTAGTAGGTGATATCGATGTGAATGATATCGAACAAAAGATCAAACAAACTTTTGGGAATATACCGGCACCTGTTTCACCACGGAAACGGGAAGTGTTTACCGTACCCGATCATTCAGAAACATTAACGGTCGTAGCAAAAGATAAGGAGACCGCTTTCCCCTCGATCGAAGTATTGTATAAAAAAGATCCTCAGCCTGAAACAACGATCGGCGATTATTGCCGTTACATGAACCGTCGTCTTTTCACCGGCATGCTGAACAACCGGTTCCGGGAACTCACCTTAAGACCCAGTCCGCCTTTTGTTGGCGCAGGGTCATTGTACGATAACAGTTTGGCCAGGACAAAGGATGCTTACCAGCTTTTTGCCAATACCAGCGATACGGGCATGTCACGATCCCTGTATGCCCTGCTGCAGGAAAACCGCCGGGTATTGTTGCATGGCTTTACACCCAGCGAGTTTGAGCTGCAGAAAAAACAACTGCAGAGTTTTTATGACCGCATCTTTAATGAACGGGAAAAAGAAGAGTCGTTCAAATATGTGAGCGAATATGTAAATAATTTCCTTGTCAATGAACCCATTCCCGGTGTTGAATGGGAATATGATTTTGTCAAACAGTATCTTTCTTCTGTAAAACTGGATGACGTAAACGAACTGGCAAAGCAATGGATCAC
>DASYLC010000193.1:0-26973 GCA_036009775.1 Chitinophagaceae bacterium | reverse complement strand
ATTGGTTTGAATCCAATCCGGGTCACGAATAAAGCCCTGAGCGTAGTACTCAGGTTCTTTTTTGGAATGAATAGACCATCTCAAGTTGGAATTGCTGCGGGAGGAACGCGGTCACTTTCCCAACCTCACAAACAACCAGGTCAACTCCCCGGTGAAACAAAACTTTTATACGATATTCGATTTTTGTGTTCGCCGGTGCCATTGCGAAAACAAAACCATGCATTTTTTTCATTATGACCACGAGTCTCAAGACATATATCAGCAGATTTGTCACTCTTTCAGATGCCGAACTGGAATATGTCGTCGATGAATTTAAAACCAAAACGGTCAAGAAGAATAACTATTTGCTGAAACCGGGTAGCGTTTGCAAAGACTTTGTATTCGTTCAAAAAGGCTGCGTGCGTTTATATTACCTGCAGGATGGAATTGAAGTCTCTGTCTGGTTTGCATTTCAGCCATCGTCAGCCATCGAGATCTATAGTTTTATCAGCGGAAATCCCTCGGAGTATTTTATCCAGGCCATCGAAGACAGTGAAGTGCTCTGCCTCCCTAAAGCAGAACTAAATAAATTATATAAACAATATCCCCAAATGCAGGAAATGATGCGAAATTTCTGGGAAGATGTGATCCTTAATCTGATAAAAAGGTTTACCGCATTACAAAAAGATTCAGCGGAAAAACGCTACAGGGATCTGTTGAATAAACCTACGTACCTGGAAGCAATACCTCAAAAATACCTCGCTTCTTTTATTGGCGTTACTCCCACTTCATTAAGCAGGATAAGAAAACAGATCACAAATAGATGATAGTTGTTTAAAGGCCGGGATTTCTCTGTTGAAAGATAAGAACTAATAGACAACAGATAAAAGTTGTTGAGAATCGTTGCGTCTCTATGATTCGTTAATCTCTTTACTTTGGAAAATACGATATACAGGAAGAATATCTATTCTTTAAACCATTTTTATCCATTATCTACACACTATCATCTATTAATTGCCTTAGGATAACTTTTTTCCCGCAGAACCTTTCCAGTTTTGTACTCATCAAAATCAAAACAATGGGTACCAACAAAACAAAACTGATCTGGGCGGAAAATATCGCCATTCAATTATTCAAAGCGGTGGAAGACCGCCATTTGATCGTCGCGGGCAAATCTGAAAAACAGCTTAATACGGAGGTCTTTGAACTGGCTTTTGAACTGTTTGGCGTACAGAAGCACTGGCACAAAAGGATCGTCAGGGCCGGGGCCAATACCTTATCACCTTACAATGAAAACCCGCCTAACTTAATTATACAGGAAAACGATATTGTATTCTTTGATTTCGGCCCCATTATCGGCGATTGGGAAGCCGACCTGGGAAGAACTTATGTTGTCGGCAATGATCCGCACAAACACAAACTGAAAAATGATATTGAAAAGGCATGGCAGGAAACAAAAGAATGGTTTCATACACAAACAACATTACCCGCCTCCGTATTATATCACTACGCCGTAGCAAAAGCCAACCAGTATGGCTGGACCTTTGGCGGAGAGTTGGCCGGGCATCTTATCGGTGAATTTCCGCATGAAAGATTAGAGCCCGGGAATTACCAGCTGTATGTGCACCCGGAGAATCATACGGATATGTTTTCGCCGGATGCAGAGGGGAATAAGAGGGAGTGGATATTGGAAATACATTTTGTTGACAGGGAGAAACAGATCGGGGGGTTTTTTGAGCAGTTATTAACTTAAAAGAAAAAACGAACCGTATCATTAATCTGTAAGACCGATAATTTTAGGGGGGGCACTCTTCAATATCTTCTCATAGATCTTCAGTTCCTTGCTGGCAGTAAAGTAAATAGTGTAACGGCGGTTGCCGATAAACTGCGTTTTCAAAACATAGGATCTTTTATCATTGTACTCGGCCGCGGCATCACTGGGTGCCGGCGCTTCCACTTTTTTATATCCCTCACCTGCTTTGGAATTGTTTATTTCATTCCATGTCGTCTTTTTAGCCGATACCTGCCAGCCACCCGGTTCAAAAAGCAGGCCTGCGGAAGTAGAAACATACCAATCGGAAGAGGTCATGGTGTTCATACCGCTTCGCAGGGTGGAAGTGGCTGCCGCCAGCTCCTTCATATCATAGTTGGCAAGACTGATAAGTAACTTGCCATCATCCATATACCTGGCGGTAAGCGCACAGGAATGTTTGTACATTTCTGAACAGAATTTTTCCATGGTAATATCTTCCACTTTTTCTTTCAGCACACTGGTACTGATGGTACCGGGCAATGTTTCATAGGTTACAGGACCATAGTTAAACGGAATTGTCTTATCCTTTTCGTTATAGGCATATTGATAAACCACCTGTTTCGATTCTGCATCAAAGGCGGCATATACCCCACCCGAGTTATTTGCCGTCAGCACGTGCACCTTATTGTTGAAAAGTATAGAAGCGGTATTGAACTTATTAACCTCGCTGCCTTTTGGCAATAGCGGCTGCACAGAATATAATTGGCTTTTTATCTTTTTCCCCGTCTTCTTGTCGTACTGGTTCAATTCCACCACTGGCTCCTCGCCCGATATAAGAATGGAATACCGATCGGGCGCTACATATAACTGAACCTTTCTGCGGGTAAAATAGGGGCTCCTGGCAGTAAAGCTATCGATGGTTGTGATCTGGCCATACAGATCTGCGGCCGTATATTTTTTGGATTTTCCAACCGGCAAAGCGGAATTCAGGTCAAGCCTGATATTATTTATAGTTAAGTCGCCGGAGAAACTAGCCAGGCTGAGTTCTTTACTTTTATTGAGATACATTACATAGGTATCGGAGCCGTCAATAAATAATTCCTCGCGATAATCCTTCGCCATATCAGTAAGGAATTTCCCGTCTACCGTATGTGCTTCCGTGGCAAAATCAACTGTTTCCTTAGAATACCCGAAGTAGTTCCGTACGATAAATGTCCAGCGATCTTTATTATGCAAAGCTTTCAATACCGTGAAACTGGGATCGCTGAATTGCGATTCCTTATTTGGGTTTTTGCTTAGTTTACGGATAATTTTCCATTTGGGGTCCAGCTGGTAAAAGAGGATCTCTTTTTTACCGCTGTATATAAGGACCTTTTCTTTGGTCACGCTGTCCTCAACGATCCTCGCTCCACCGGCACTTTCATAAGCAATGTTCTTGGTATTGAATTCATCGGTGAATACGATCTTCTGCGCAAAGACATCCATTGATAACAGCAATAATACAGCTGGTACGAGCCAATACAGTTTTCTCATAAAGTAGCTTTAATTGGGGTAAAGATAAGGATAGCGCCCTTCCCCTATTTTTCAAGGAAACCAAAATAACGCTGGAAATTTGTTAAAAAAGTCCTCAGGCTGCTCTTCCGGAATAGAAGAATAGTAATTCGAAAGATCAGCCCGGAATTACCAGGGAATCTCAAAAGGTGCTTCGTCCCGGATTCTTATGAAGACCCTCACGGGAATTGGGAAAGACTGTAACATCGGCGAAACCCTGGCCGGCTTTTACTTTTCATGTAAATATTTAATATGGAACAAAAAAATATTTACAAGTGAAGAGGAACGAAGGCAGGTCATACCAGCGAGCATCCCAACCCTGTTTACGCCCATCTCCTTCCTGCCTGCTCCGTGGTAGTATATCAATCCGGGCCCATAGCGATTAACTGGCGTAGATCCACAATTTCCGCACTACCCCTTTCAGTATAAAACACCCTGATACTGTTCTGGTCTCGTTCGGATTTCGTTCGGGTATTATTCGGGTAAGACCCGACCAAACCCCAGCGATGTTTCGGGCAGTGTTTAGCCTCCATCAGAGCATAACCAGAACATGGCTCAATTCTCGCCCCGGCATTGTTCAGGCACGTCTGAGTAGGGTGGGGTGGCTCGGATTGTGTCGCATTTACCCCCATGATTGCAGCGCACATGCTGCAAGTGGCATGGGTATTGTTTCGTGATTTGTATCATAACAAAACCGCACAATATGAACAGGCATATTAGAATCATTCTTCCGTTCGCTATTGTAGTTATTGTGGCTTCCTGCCAATCGAACCCCAGGGAGACACAAAGTGCTCCGGCGGAAAAAAAGGATACAGCCAGCCGAAGCATAAAGCCGGCTGAAAGCGGGTATGCAGACGTAAACGGGTTAAAAATGTACTACCAGGTTTACGGAAACGGTAAACCCGTCGTACTCCTGCATGGCTCCTTTATGACCATCCCTTTAAATTGGTCGCATATCATACCCTTGTTGGTCAACGACCGCAAAGTAATAGTAGCGGAAATGCAGGGCCATGGCCGCACAAGAGATATAGACCGCGAATTGAGTTTCGAAGGCATGGCAGACGATGTGTCCGGCCTGCTTAAGCATCTCAAAATAGACAGCGCGGACATTGTAGGGTATAGCATGGGTGGCGGGATAGCCTTCCAGGTTGCCGTGCGCCATCCAGAGCAGGTACGCAGGCTCGTGGTGTTATCAGGTGTCTATACGCATGACGGCTGGTGGCCCGATACAGAAGCCAATTTTGCTAAGTTCACCGCCGGTATGTTCGAAGGCACAGTTTTGAAAAAACAATACGATAGTCTTGGAAACGATCCGGCCCACTTCCCGGAATTTGTGAGAAAGGTTGCCAGTATAGACCTGGTGCCTTATGATTGGACCAAAGATGTAAAAAACATAAAGGCCCCGCTATTCATGGCCTTTGGCGATGCCGACGGCGTACGATATGAACACGCACTGGAACTGTTTCGTGCCAAAGGCGGTGGAATAATGGGGGACTTACACGGTCTGCCTAAATCCCGCCTGGCCATTCTACCGGGCACCACTCATATAGGCATGATGCAGCGGACGGATTGGCTGATACCGATGATAACTGATTTCCTGGATTCTGATCTGAATGAAACGCCGCCGACGTTTTAATATTTTGAAATTTTGGAATTGAATAGCTCAATGGGTCATAGCAACCATTTTTCATTGGTAAATAATGCACTGGGGAAAATTTCCCAATTTTTCTGTCACCCTGAGGTGACGAAGAAAACAATTCCAAAATGCTCCCGTTAGCCAATCCGGATCAGCTGCTGTTCTTTATTTTCATGATCGTTCTCCCGGATCTTATCATATCCATTAGTCCGATATCTTTCCTGGCGGCCTTTTCCATTTTCTTTTCCGCAATCTTAATTATCTCTTCATCTGCTGTTAAATAATTGCCGGAATTATGTAACGGATGCGGGTCATACTCGATCCTAAGCTGAATTACTTTGGCTTCTGTTTCACCCGCGATCTTGTTTGCCAGGTACAACGCCATATCAATTCCTGATGATACGCCTGCGGATGTGATATATTTTCCCTGTTCAACAATTCTTTCTCTCTTGGGTATGGCACCATGATCCTTTAACAGGTTGATGGGTTTCCAGTGCGATGTGGCTTCCAGTCCATTCAATAAGCCTGCTGCGGCTAAGATCAATGAGCCGGTGCAAACAGAAGTGGTCCACTGGGTAGTTTTATCCACCTCCCTTATCCACCCCAGCACTTTTCTATTTCTCATTTCTCTTACAAATGCAATATTGGAGCCCGGAATTAATAAAACATCCGCATCCTTTATTTCGCTTATATCATACTTTGCATTGATCGAAAGAAGATCAGAATCCGCGGTAATTTCTCCTTTTTTTTCTGCAACAAAAAACACTTTGGCTCCGGGAAGATTATGCAATACCTCGTACGGGCCAATGGCATCAAGCATGGTCATGCCATTATAGATATATATTACTATTTTCATTTTAATTCATTTAAAAGTAAAAGTTAGCCATGCTCCTGCACCACTGTAACACATAAATCTTACCAAACTCGGTATGGAAAAGAAGTTTTGGGATTTTAAGATGCCGGGGTTGCGATCATCTTCTAATTTCTTAATAAGTAAATATCTGGTTAACCAGCAGTTAGGAAAAAGAGGGATAAAATGGACGGGAAGTAATTTGAATATTTTTGATCGAAGATTTTAGATGTATTGCATCAATGGATCATCTACTCAATCTTTCTTTCAATCTTCAATACCCAATCGCACATCTTACAATCCTATATCAACTCCATCCCCACCGCCAGCCTGATCAGCAACGCCGTATTCTTCACATCAAACTTGGCAAGCAGGTTCTTCCGGTGCGTATCTACTGTAGTTACACTGATGAATAGTTTGGCAGCGATCTCTGGATTGGTCATGCC
This sequence comes from Chitinophagaceae bacterium, assembly GCA_036009775.1. Classification (GTDB taxonomy): domain Bacteria; phylum Bacteroidota; class Bacteroidia; order Chitinophagales; family Chitinophagaceae; genus JJ008. The sequence continues at coordinate 20,758 of DASYLC010000193.1, read as the reverse complement.
GCCGGCAATGAGCCCGAGCACTTCTTTTTCACGACGGGTGAGGACAGGCGTTTCGCCATTTGTATTTTTTTGGAGGGATTGCGCGGCTTCGATGCTGAGATAGGTGCGGCCCTTCATTACCGTTTCAATTCCTTCCATCAGTTCTTCCTGCGTGGCATTCTTCAACACATAACCCGAAGCGCCATTGTCCATCATCTTTTGGATAAAACTTTGCTGGTTGAAGGTGCTGAGACCGATGATGAAGATGGAAGGATATTTTTCTTTTACTTCTTTACAGAGATCGATCCCGCTTTTGTCGGGGATGCTGATATCCATCAGTATGATATCCGGCTGCTGGTTGCTCAAATAAGCAAGACAGGATGCGGCTGTCATGGCATGCCCCGCCCACTCGATGCTTTTTTCATTCTGCAGCAGGGAACGTATGCCTTCGATCACCATATAATGATCATCCACTATGAAAACCTTTGTAGCCACTATGTATTGAATTCAATATGTATCGAAACTCCTTTACCCGGTTGTGAATTTACATCCAGTTTTCCTTTCAAAAATTCTACCCTGTTACGGATATTGGTCCACCCGATCCCCTCGGCACGGTTCAGCACCGATGTATCAAAACCTTTACCGTCATCTTCCACCGTTACCGACAACTCCTTGCCGGTTTTACTGACCTGTACAATAGCATTTCGGGCACCGGCATGTTTCAGCGTATTATTGATCAGTTCCTGTACCACCCGGTAAATAGTGATGGATGCTACCGGCTCGATCACCGCATCTTCCAGGCCGATCGACTGGTAATTTAGTTTTAATGCCCCGCTTTGGTTGATAGCGGCACAAAAATCTTTGAGGGCCGTATCGAGCCCGAACTTCACCAGCGCTTCAGGCATCATATTATGTGCCACCCGGCGCATCTCCCGGATCGAACTGTCCAGCATATCCATACTGCGCTCGAATGCCTGCGCATTGTCAGGCGTCATGATCAGGTTTCCTTTCATGGTTTGAAATGAGTATTTAATGCCCGACAACATCCCTCCCAATCCGTCGTGCAGGTCCTGTGCCAGGCGGGTTCTCTCCTGCTCCTCTCCTTTGAGTACCGCTTCCGTTGCTTCCAGTTGTTTTTCGGTTTCCAGTTCATTGATGCGTTGTTGTTGTAATTTCTGTTTCTGGCGATAGGTGCGATACGATAAAAATGAAACCAGCAGTAAAACAGCAGCTCCCCCGATCAGGATATAATTCCATATACTTTTTCGCTGGATAGCTGCTTTCTGCAGTTCTATCTCGTTATCCTTTTTCGCTGTTTCATATTTCACCCGCAGCTGCGCATCTTTCTGTGCTACCGATTCGGTAAATATCTTTTCTGTTATTTTCTTGCTTTCATCCGCATACCTGAATGCTGTCGTGAAATCATGGGTAGCAAATGCGATCGCGGACAATGTATTCAGCACCTCTGCTTCTCCTTCCAGGTATTTTTCCTCCCGGGTCTTCTGTAATGCTAGTTGCGCCTCTTTATCCGCCAGTATAAAATCCTTCTTTAATAAGTGATAAATGGCCAACGCCTGGTGAGCTGATACCAACCCATAGCCGTTCTGCACTTCGGTGTGCAGGATCATCGCTTTGTCCGCATAGGTCTTTATCAGTTCGTACTGGTTTTCTTTCAACGCAATATCGGCAAGTCCCTCATACGCCATCGCTTCAATGCTTTTGCTATCGATCCCCACGGCAATATCGATCGCTTCGGCATATATTTTTTTTGCTTCGGCGAATTTCTTGATCTCCCCGTATGCGTTGGCGAGGTTCACCATGGCGGAGATCAGCGGGTTCTTATCTTCCAATTTACGACCCAAGTCTACGGCCTTAAGCCCGTAACCAATAGCTTTATCGTACTGCTTCAGCATCAGGTATGTACCCTGTAACCCTCCATAAAGATTTGATTCAATAGTAGTGTATCCTTTTCCCTGGAGCATCTGCACGGCCTGCAATGTGTACTCCAACCCTTTCTCATAGTCTGATTGAAACTTATATGCTTCGCCGATATTAAACAGGGAGACACCGATATTGAAAGTATCTTTTCTTGCCGTTGCAATATCCAATGCCGCTGAACTATAATACAACATGGAATCGTACTGTGCCTGGTAAGCATAGATAAAAGCCAGGTGCCGGTTGTATTTTAATAATCCGGTCTCGAAGTTCAGCTTCCGGCTCAGCGCACCCGCGATCCCAACATATTGTATCGCTTTTTGAGGTTCGGATACTTCATACTGATCAGCGATAGCATGCAGGAGGTATATTTTATTCGTATCCTCTTTTGCTGTTGGTAACAACCGCAGCAAGCTGTCCTTATTCAACAGCTGTGCCTGCGTTGACAAACTAAAGAGTCCAAGGGTTATGGATAGTAAAAACCTTTTCATCGGGGGAAATAAAGTGGTAATGGCATCCGGCAAATAAAACCCAAATAAACTACTCCTCTTATCCCCTTTTCACATGATTTTATGCTTTACCGGTCAATATCCTGCTTTTCCGGGATTGTTCCCTGCATTGCGATCGGGCAATTTTATGCTGTAATTATTTTCAAAATCTTCAGCATGAAAAAAATTCTTATTGTATCACTGCAATGCCTGCTATCGCTATCCTTGTTGTCGCAGCCGGGTAATATCGGTATTGGTAACACAACGCCCCGTTACCCGCTAAGTTTTAATACTAGCAGCGGGGATAAGATCTCTTTATTTGATGATGGCAATCCCGCTGGTGTTCATTTCGGGATCGGAGTGCAATCAGGCGGGTTATTCCAGTTTTACGCCGCCACCATTTTTGATGATATCGCGTTTGGTACCGGCAAGAGCGATGTTTTTACAGAACGGATGAGGATAAAGGGAAACGGCCGGGTGGGTATTGGCACCAGCATTCCGCTTGCTCTTTTGCATGTTGCCGACAGCAATGTTTTATTTACAGGATATTATCCCCTCCCTGTTACTGTCAACGACCCGCCAGCCAACGGTGCCGGCACAAGGTTGATGTGGTACCCGGATAAAGCGGCATTCCGGGTGGGTAATGTACAGGGAACGAATTGGGATAAAGACAGTATCGGCTTGCAGTCATTTGCTTCAGGATTCAATACCAAAGCAAAAGGACAACAATCCACGAGCATGGGAGCGTTTTCTGAGGCAACAGGATATATCGCCACCAGTTTCGGGAATAATACCCAGGCAACGGGGGCTGGATCTACCAGTTTTGGCAATTATACTATAGCGTCCGGCATTGTTGCCACCAGCATGGGAATGCAAACAGTCGCAAATGGTGACCTCAGTACCAGTATGGGCGATCGTTCTGTTGCAAGCGGCTATGCCTCCGTCTCTATGGGATTTCAAACCCTTGCCGCAGGAGCTATTTCTACCAGCCTGGGTTATCTTACCAGGGCCAAATCAGATTTCTCATTGGCCGTTGGCCGGTTCAATGACACCACTAATACCATGACCCTTTTTGAGGTAGGAAATGGCACTGCCAACAACGACAGGAAAAACGCCCTGACCATCCTGCGAAATGGCAATGCAGGTATCGGCACCAATAATCCACTAAAACAAGCAGAGATCGTAGGACCTGCCAGTGCAACTCCCGTAACACTGATCATCGGTAATCGTGGCGGGTTTGGCCCCGTTGCTATGGAATTCATCAGTGACTATGGTACCCCCAATCAATGGCGCCCCGGTTATATTCGGAGCAATGATGGTGGCGCTTTCACCGGGATCGTTGAGATATACACCAATGGCAGTGGCAGCGGAAACCTGAATGGAAACGTAAAAGGTTTTGAAGTTCGTAATGGTTCTGCAAATACTGCAACGGGAACAGTGGGTGTTTTCAGTGATGTGCGATTAAAGAAGAATATTCAACCTTTTACAGATGGGCTTGATGTCATCAGCAAGATCAACCCGGTCAGCTTCAACTATAATGAACACTCTCCCTTTATCACCGATAAGACACAGATCGGGATCATCGCACAGGAACTGGAAAAGATCGCCCCCTATATGGTGGAATCCAATAAGCAAGGAGGCTTTGATGACCTGAAAAGCGTGAACAACCAGGCCTATATCTTTTTACTGATCAACGCGGTGAAAGAACAACAAAAACAGATCGATGAATTAAAAGCCGTCATTCACACCATTCAAAATAAATAAAATGAAGTTATTACTATCCCTTTTATTACTGATCAATGCGGCAACCGGTTTTGCCCAGGCCGAAGATTATTATGGTCCTGTAAAGATCTCCTTTCATGGATTGGTCTGCAATCGTCCCACCAATGACGATCCGCTGGGTATGGATGGGGTAAGTGATGAAGTATCCGTGGACTTCTGGAGCTGGAGTCCTGTTACGAATAACCGTGCAGCCTATTCCGGTGCACACAGGGTATATGGAGAAGATTTTCTTCTCCCCGAAAGGATCAAAGCAGGTACCGCTACGATCAATGGGGGACTAAAAGCCGGTAACAGCTATTACCGGGAAGGCGTGTATGACGACGATAACCTCTTGTCGCTTTCCAAATATGACATCGTCAATACGTTCTGTTCCAACAGCACCCTGGTAGCGATCTTTCCTGCCATTTTCGAAGTAGACAACGGTCCCCTGACCACCAAGCCGATACAAGACCTGTATATCGCAACACGCAGGGCGTTCAATGACCCCGACATACAGAATGGTATCCGGGATTTCAGTGATGGTTATGTTTATAATGATAACAATCCCTATGGCTTTATGCTGGCAGGGCGACATATAGGTCTTGACGCTCTTTATGCAGGACTGTTCACTACCAATAAAAACAAACTGGCCAGCCGGCCGATCGGTCTTTTTTCCAACTGGGATTACAGTTCTCAATTGATCGTACTGACGCCGAAAACAATAAAGATAATCTCGGAAAAAGACTACGGGTATGGAAAGGGGATATTGCCTGTTCACTTTAATGAAGAATCAATGGGGAATACGGAAGGTCATGGCAACTATATCGTTCTGCTGCGTTTTATTTGCGACATAAAAGACAGGAATGCCGGCAACCCACCGCCGAATATCCGCACGATCAGCGTGAAAGTTAATAATGTCATGCCCGGAGAAGAATACAAATTCCGTCTCTGGACAGTTCAGGGACTTGACACGATAATCATAAAACACCCGAACACGACCATGAACTTCCCGGTAAACATTTCCCCTGGTCAATTTTATAATGTTGTACAAGTCGCGGGCCCGGGGATCTGCCAGTTGATCAATGACAGGGGATCAGTTGGGCCGGACAATATCGTGGTAACAGCCAATTGTGCGGAACTTCCCACGAATCAAAAGATCGGTGTTAAGGTCAACGCTGTCGGCAGTGACGAAATTTTCGAATTCTCAGCCGGGCCCAATCGAAAGGTATTTATCAACGAAGCGAATAAGGTCTTCTACTTCCCCGGCACTTTTTCGACCGGTCAGAATTATACTATCACACAAGTAAACGGTCCCCGCGATTGCGGGTTTAGCCCGGCGACAGGACAGGTCGGGCATGAGGATATTATCATTGATGCTAATTGTGGCGAGCTTAAGCTGAAAACACGTTTACGTGGAAAATTCACGGCACCAAAAGGCACGACGGCGACCCTGAAATTAAACAACATAGAAACACTAAAGATCGTTCAAACCAACGAAGCAACCGGCGGGCTCGGAACTACTCCTTTTACATTCACTACACTTTATCCTGTGGGGAGCGATTACCAGGTCACTATTCAAACGACACCGGGTAATACAGTTTGCGCTATCTATGAAAATGCGGAAGGACAAATAGACGATACTATTCTTGTAGGGGTGCGGTATGATAAGGGGATCGATCTTGTGAGCCGGAGTGCGGATAACAAAGTATTGAGTACTTACTATGAAAGTTTTACCCCCGTGATCGGCGGAAAGCAGGAAGACGAAGGCCGTTATGTCGCCTTTGGTTCCTCAGGTAAAGGTATGGATGGGTCCAGTGGAGGCTATCGCCAAATATTCTGGCGTGACAGGAAATTGGGCATCACAAAGTTGATCAGCAGGACACCGGGTGGTGAAGAAGCAAACGGTAGTTGTTTTGCGCCGGCTATTTCAGCAGATGGCCAGTTCGTTGCATTTGAATCCTATGCGACCAATCTTGCTGGTGGTGACAACAATGGAGTAAGAGATGTATTTGTTTGGAGTGAAGGTTCGGGAGTGATCTTAGTAAGTAAAGGGCAGTATGGAGAATTCGCCAATGGAGAAAGTTATGAGCCCACTATCTCCGGTGATGGTTCCGTGATCGCTTATACATCCAACGCAAGTAATATAGTGAAGCTGGAGCCGGTGTTCTCCACTCCCAATGTATATGTATATAACGGTGGCAATAATATTTTCATCACTAAAGATCCCGAGACCGGTAAAGCAGTAACTGGCTACTCGCCTTCCATATCTGAAGACGGGACCAGGGTTGCCTTTTGTGCCTATACCAACAAGCTGGTTAAGAATGATAATAATAACCTGTGGGATATTTTCTTGTGGCAGAGCGGCATACCGGGTCTGAAACGAATAAGTTTTACAGCCTCGGGTACAGAACGAAACCAGGGAACGGAAAGTGCCAGCCGCGTAGTGGCGCCAGCCATTTCAGGCGATGGCAGGTGGGTGGCTTATGCTACCACTGCAAGCAATATGGTGCCCGGTGACGATAACGGCATGCAGGATATTTTCATTTGCAATTCATCCGGTGGAGAAGTTCGACGGATCAGCGAAGGGAATGGTGACAGCCCGATCAGCCAGGGCGAACGGATCGGCATCAGTTATAATGGCAACTGGATCACGTATAATACCAATGCCGATAATCTTGGTGCGCTCAAAGGCAATATTGTTTTACAAAACACAAGATCAGGAAAGTTGATACCTATCACCGCTATTAACGGCGTCAGTACGGCCAGGCCCCTGCTTTCCAGGAGCGGCGGTTATATAATTGCGGGTTGCAGTGAGAAATACGATAAACGATTTCCGTCTTCCGGCATATTTGTTTTTTATACAGGTCAATAAAATATCTCCATAAAGATTAAATCAACGAAAATGAAAAAGAAAAAAGTATTGCTTCTTGCCGTTGTTGCCACTATTGGTTTAACAGCGTATAAAATTGCTGACGATATTCTTACACGCCTGGGTATGCAGCAGCAAGCCGCACAAAATGCTATCATCAGTAATATTATCGGAAGATTCGACAGCGGGCCCATGGATGGAGCCGTGGAAGATGGTCCATCTAATAGTGTGTACGGCCAGTTGAAATCATTCCGGCTTCCTTATGCAAAGTTATTGCCGGATATTATCGCGGGCGATAAAGTTGCAGCCGCGAAAGAATTGTGTGACTATGTAAAAGAATACATAAACAGTGAAACGTTTATGGAGGAATACAGGAAACTTAAGGAATCTTCCCTGCCATTAACGGACAAAGGAATGTCTTTTGGCAGTTTAAAAAGAAACAGCGAGGTGTTCAGGCTAAATATCAAAAACTATCCGAACGATACAAAGTATGTGGCCGAACAGCAAAAGCAATTAGAAGAAAATGAGAAAAGGATAGCTACCCTCCTGGAAGTAATGAAAAAACCTTTCCCGGGTAAAGATGTTTGGGAGAAAACATACCCGGCCGATCCTGCCGTGCTCATCAAAAAAAGGTTACAGGAATATATTCAACTGGCTGCAACGGTAGATTTCAATGCAAAACTCACAGGCAGTGGCAAAAGACAAACTTTTGTAAACCCGGTCTATGAAAAAAAGAGCCTGAAATGGAAAGCTATTTACCGGGCCGGTAAAGAAGTAAATGATGTGATTACCATTTTTGCAAAAGACTGGCTGAAGGAAGGAGTTGTATTGAATAATAGATAAAACTGATAGACCATAGTTCTTAAAAGGATAAGATTTTCGCGTGGTCGAAAGAAATCCCGCGCTGAATGAATTATTATCTATTCACTATTACCTTTTATCTATGCTTTGGCACATTTGCTGCACCCTTTCCGCTAAATAAAATCCCTGGACAGGGCTTCTCTCCCTGTTAATCAAGGGACTACCATGAAAACGAGTGCACTCATCATCGCCCTGGGCTTACTCAGTGAGGCATCTATTGCTCAAACCGACCCCATTCGCGATAGCATTATTGTAAAAGATACTGCTGCTATATTATCCCTTGCAGACAGCAGCGGCATTCCGGCCGGAGAAAAACAGGAACTCCATGCGCCGGGTCATAATATGTATGGTGACCTGCTTAACGATGACCCGCTGTATAACCGGAGATATCCGTTGTGGGTCCCTGCCAGCCGGGTTGTGCTGACCAATGTGGTCAACTGGGCCATAGTAAGATATGTGTTCAAATATGACTGGGCGAGAATAAGTCCCGCGACCTGGAAGCAGAATCTCAAAGGTCCCTGGGTCTGGGATAATGACCGCTTCAGTATTAATTTTCTCGGGCACCCGCATACAGGCAATTATTATTTTAATACCGCCCGTTCCAATGGTTATAGTTTCCTGCAATCATTCCCCTTTGCCGTAGGTGGAAGCCTGGTCTGGGAATTGTTTGGCGAAAAAGATCCGCCTTCCAAAAACGATATCATTAATACACCGGTAAGCGGAGTGTTCCTGGGCGAGATACTCTACAGGATCAGCTCTAATATCCTGGATGACCGGGCCCGTGGAGGGAACAGGATATTACGTGAACTGGTCGCCGGAATTATCAATCCACCCCGGGCATTCAACAGGCTGACACAGGGAAAAATGTTCCGGCGGGTATCCAAAGAGATGCTTCAGAAAGAACCACTCAATATTACGCTGAGTGCTGGTGTACATAAAGTCAATACGGGTAACAAATTTGGTACAGGTTCTACTAATGCCATTTTCAATTTGCAATTGGATTATGGCGATCCCTTCGAGATAAGACGCCGTAAACCGTTTGATGTTTTCCGGTTCAGGTTCGAAGGCCGCTACGGCGATGAAAGAAGACTGATCGATAACGTGATGGGATATGGCCTGCTGTTCGGTAAAAATATCGTCAAAGGAAAACATGGTATACTCGCAGGCATCTTCCAGCATTATGATTACTGGAATAACCGGGTATTTGAATTGGGTACATTGGGCTTCGGTCCCGGGTTGATCTCCCGCATAAACATAGGACGCAACTCTAATCTTTACTCAGGTATTCATTTTGCTCTCGTGCCACTGGCAGGTAACAGCACCCGTTTCGGCCCTGACACTTCCGATTTCAGAGCATACAATTTTGGCGGAGGGTTTGAGGGTCGCCTGGAAGAGACACTCAATCTTACAAAATGGGTAAGCCTTGGGTTCAATGCCTATTATTATTGGATCCGTACCTATGACGGATTACCCGGTACCAGCATTGTCGGGATACTGAAACCAAGGATAGCTTTGAAGCTGTTCCGGAATACAAGCATCGGGCTGGAACATCATATCTATTACAATGACAGGCTGGTCAAAAAGACCCCTGATCTGCACCTGGTAAGGACGGAACAAAAATTATTCCTGCAGGTTTACCTGGAAGATCCTAAACGAAAAGGGCGTTATAATTGATAAGAGCCGGGAGTAATTTTTATTCAGAAAATATTCTCTACCTTTCTAGCCATAACAAAACATACTGCTATGGCAACAACCTCACACAAACCTTCAACCTTCCTTTTATTCCCCTGGGGGCTCATGTCGATCGCTTTGCTATTGATCCTGAACCTGACACTGAAGGGGCCATTTTTCCAGAAGAACATGAGCTGGATCGCCCTGGTACTGATCATCCCTGCCGCTATCCTGGAGAATTTCAAAGTGGGTTATTCTACCATGCGGATCATGTTCATGAAAGTGGTGTATTCACTGATCTCCTTCCTGCTGGTAGGAATGGCTTTTGGCTCCGCATTGACTAATTATTATAATGTAAAATTTGGCGCCGGGATACCGATCAAATCGATCAACCTGCCCTGGTATGTACTATTGGTATTGTTCATACTGCTGCTTATACAGATCGCACAATTGTTCAGTATGCTGAAAGCCGTGAAAAGGGAATTCATGCAGATGGATCCTGACAATTAAAACATTTTGGAATTGCCGGTTGGGAAATTTTGAATTGTACTCCCGGTAAGTGTCTTCCAGGATCGCAAATTAATCAAAGCTGCTTCCAGGCCGCTTTCAAAAAAGGAAGGGTGGGAAGCGAAGAAATAATTTTCAGCTCATCAGCGGGCGAACTCTCATTATCCAAAAACCTCAGCACCGGTTGGGGTTTATTTTTTTTGAACAGGCGGGTGAATATTTCATCACCGGGAAGTTTGTTATGCTTCAGAATATACAACAAAGTGCTGTCATAAAACCGGAACCGCCCCGCTCCCCCGGGCATGGCAATGAACGGATTGTTCTTTTTGATCAAACTGTTTACGATCCGGGCAGAATGTTTCTGGATGAACCGGAATGTATAACCACTGGATGCTTTTGTCTGTCCTCCTGCCGTTCCGATATTAACGATGCGTCCATTCACTGCATCGAATTTGTGATTGGTCATCGGGATGATCCCAAACTCCTCTTCTGCTATTTTGTAGTTGCCGGTCTGAAGATGGTCAGCGATATAATTCTTTAGTCCCGATTCATACTGAGCGGGCTCTAATAATTTTTCAGAGAAAAGCGTGTATTCTATCAGCGCCTTGTTGTTCAAAAAAGGCATTACGTAAACGAATGTGGTTCCATGCTCCTGGCTGACCCTGAAATCCATCAGCGTAGCTTCACCCAGGTCAAATGCAGGTTGTTCCGTTTCGATGATCCAGCCTTTGAAATGCTGGAGAAGATAGTATTCATCTTTCTTCAACACAGGTTTTTCAAACAGGATGCTGTTGAATATATAGTCCGCGGTGATCCTTTTATTGCCGACTTCGGCTAAAGCCTGTCCGTTATCATTTCTCAACCCTGTTATCGTTCCTCTCCGTATCTCAAAATTGGAATGGCGCTGAATAAGCGATAAGGAATAATTATAAAAATCGATCCCGCGGATCAGCTTATAGGTATAAGGTGAAAGTTCAAGCATCCGGGAAAAGCCTTTACCATGAAACCAGGTCTTGCTCCATTGCTTATACACGATGGATTCAAATAAACCTGCGTCGGTTTCCCAAAAACACCAGGTGCGGTCATTCTGCTGCTTTTCTTCTTTATCGACCAGGAGGATCTTTTTGCCGGCAAATTTCCCGGACTGGATCATGTGTACGGCAAGGCTCAGACCGGCACAGCCCATCCCTGCAATGATATAATCGTATTTACCGCTTATGTCCAGTGAAGAGTATTGAAGACTAAAGATAAGTGTTGAACAGGCAATATTCCGCTAACATAACAGTTTCACGCAGGGTACGCAAAGAACGCGGAGATCAATTGTTCGGGTCCTTTGCGAACCCTGCGGTCTCAGCGTGAAATTTTTACCCGGGTATTATTCCGCCTCGGGAGCATACGCAACCTTCTTATTGCCTGCCATCAGTTTTCTGTCGCGGCGGATCTTTTGCCAGTATTTTTTGTGAACGTAGAGCATACCAAAACTTTCACCCTCCTGTTTATCGAGATGTTTATGATGCATCTTATGCGCCCAGCGGATCGCCCTGACATAGGTACTGTTGCTGCGGGTAAACCATTTGAAACGCTGGTGAATGATGACATCGTGCACCATGAAATACGCAAAGCCATAGGCCATGATACCAAAACCGATCGCCTGCATCCACCATACATGACCGTAAGTACCAAAAAAAATGAGCAGTATACTGGGGATCGCAAAGATGATAAAGAACGTATCGTTCTTCTCAAAAAAGCCCGGCTCTACCTGGTGATGATCCCGGTGAAGGAACCATAGAAAACCATGCATCACAAAGCGGTGGGTACACCAGGTCACCCCCTCCATTAAAATAAAAGTGCCGAGCAGGACCAATATGTAATAAACCACAGCCATCACGTTGTAAAATTAAACTCTTTGAGACAATCTATCAGTTTCAAATATCTCACGCAGGGAAAACCTGTTGGCCTCAATACCCGTCAAATTCCACGCTCTCTGCGTGCGTTCCAAATATATCACTACTCCTTATGCCAGCTTCGATTTGTATTCTTTGTTGTACCAGCTCTCCATTTTGGAAAATGCGATATGGAACCAGGGGGTGTATTTCCCCGGGTGTGTTACCAGGTTGTCCCTGATCTCCTCCACGCTTTTATAACAACAATCCATTACTTCTTCCTTATTAAACATGACCGGTCCATCATACTCCCCTGCAAAAACATGATCGAATTCATGTTCTGTCAGCCCGTTCCCCATATCTGCCTTGTATACAAAATCAACTATTTTATGGATCAGGGTCTCAAAACCCAGCTCCTCTTTTAATCTTCTTTGTGCTGCCAGCGCGGTTGATTCATCCGGTAAGGGATGGCTGCAACAGGCATTGGTCCACAAACCGCCGCTATGATACTTATTCATCGCTCTTTGCTGCAAAAGCATTTCTCCTTTGGAATTGAAAATAAAAATGCTGAAGGCTCTGTGCAACAATCCCTGCTGGTGCGCCTGCATCTTTTCAAGCCTGCCGGTTGGATTATCATCGGCATCCACTAATATGACTTCGGTAAACGCCATGTTAAATAAGCCGCAACTGGTTTTTTACACCGGCCCTGAAGATGATCATGGCTTTATAGTAGTTGGGAATACGGATCCTTTCTTCCAGGACACGGGCTGGTTTCATTCGTTTTATCTTTTTAAATAAAGACAGATAATATTTATATGCCACATACACCCCGAACCTGGCTTTCAGCGGCAGTTTGAGTATTCCCTGGTAGGCTTTCCGGAAATCGTTATGAATATCTTCTTCGATGACCCGTTTATCGCATTCTTTAAAATCGTTGAAATCACAACCTGGAAAATAGAGCCGCGAAAGACCGTTGAAGTCCGCTTTGATATCCCGGAGGAAATTCACTTTCTGGAAAGCAGCACCCAATGCCTTTGCAGGAGATTCCAGCTTATTATAAAATTCCTGCCTGCCTTCGCAAAAAACATAGAGACACATCAGTCCCACCACTTCTGCCGAGCCATATACATATTCGGCATAGCCTTCCTTACTATACCGTGTCTGCGAAAGATCGAGCTCCATACTATGGAAAAAAGCGTCGATCAGTTTATGATCGATATTATATTCATTCACGGTTAACTGGAAACTATTCAGCACAGGGTTCAGACTGATCCCTCTTTCAATGGCATCATAGGTCTCTTTCCTGAATTGAGCGAGCAGGAAAACCTTATCATGATCATGAAATGTATCCACTATTTCATCGGCGAACCGTACAAACCCATAGATATTAAAAATAGGTGCACGCAGGTCCCTGTGCAAAAGCCTGATAGCGGAGGAAAAGGAAGTACTGTAAGTTTCAGTCACAATACGGCTGCAGTGCTGGCTGGTGGTATGAAATTTTCTGATCACTATTCCTAAAATAAGGAATTTATCCGAATAACTTTATCACTTGTTTAGCGGCTACCTCCCCGCTGATCAGGCTGGGCGGAACTCCGGGTCCCGGTACAGTTAACTGTCCGGCATAGAACAGGTTACTTACCTTTTTACTCTGGCAGGCAGGTCTGAAAATAGCCGTCTGGCCGAGTGTGTTAGCCAGCCCATAGGCATTCCCGCGAAAAGAATTGTAATCCCGGGTAAAATCACTCACCGAATAACTCTTCTTATAGATGACCGCGTCCAGTATCTCTTCGCCGGTATGTTTTTCCATTCTTTTGGCGATCAACCTGAAATAATTTTCCCGTAAAGCTTCTGTATCATTTTCAAGTCCGGAAGCAACAGGTACCAAAAAGACAATGCTTTCACATCCGGGAGGAGCAACGGACGCATCGGTCTGAGATGCGACACTAACATAAAACAAAGGTTCGGAAGGCCATTGTGGTTCTTTGTAGATCTCGTAACCATGCCGTTCAAAGGGCACATCAAAGAACAGCGAATGATGAACAGTTTGTTGCAGCTTTTTATTCAGCCCTACATAATAAAGTAAACAAGATGGGGCCATCGTTCTTTTATCCCAGTAAGCGGGAGAATACGTACGGTATTGCTCAGGTAATAGTTTTGTTTCGGTGAAATGATAATCGGCACCGCTGATCACTGCATCCGGGCTATAACTTTTCTTATCGGTCGTTACAGTGGTTGCCTTCTTATTTTCAATATGGATCGCCGTCACCGTTTCATCAAAATGAAAACGGACGCCGAGCTCCCGTGCCAGTTGGTACATTCCTTCCACTACGGCATACATTCCTTTCTCCGGGTACCAAGTGCCTCCTTTGATATCCGCATAGTTCATCAGGCTGTACAAAGCAGGAGTGTCTTCGGGTAAAGCGCCCAGGAACAGAACAGGGAACTCCATGATCCGCCTGAGTTTGGGATGTTTAAAATAATGGGCGATATGTTTTTTGATAGAAGAAAATACCTGCAGCTTGAATACACCGCTGATCGTTTCCCAATCCATGAATTCCTTAATGGAACGACCCGGTTTATACACGAGCCGGTTCATCCCGGTTTCGTATTTATAAGCCGCTCCTTTTAAATATTTTTCCAGCTTATCAGCGCTGCCCGGTTCGATGGATTCAAATACCGCTTTCACGCCTTCGTAATCGGCCGGCATATCGGTATACCCATCGTCCCAATAGATACGATACGATGGATCCAGCCGGTGAAGAGAATAGTAATCCGCTACTTTTTTTCCGAACTGTTCAAAATATCTTTCAAAGACATCGGGCATCCAGTAAAAGCTCGGACCCATATCGAAGGTGAAACCATTTTCTTTTAGTTGCCTGGCACGTCCGCCGGGTGTGCTGTTCTTTTCGATAACAGTTACATCCCAGCCTTCTTTTGCCATAAAAGATGCGGCAGATAATCCGGCAAACCCGGAACCAATGACCAGTACTGATTTTTGAGTCACGATCGTTTTTAGAAACGGCTTATTTGCTCTTTCAACAATTTTCTTGCAAAGTGGATCCTGCTTTTGATCGTTCCAAGCGGTTCCGTGAGCACTTCAGCGATCTCGTTGTATTTATACCCGTCAAAGTACAATAAAAACGGAGTTCTGAATATTTCGGGAAGATCCCGTATCGCTTTATTGATCTCTTTCAACCGCAGGTTGCTTTCAGCAGCATTGGCGACCGTGGCCTGTTTAAGGTTGAGAAGGTACTCATTGGGAGTACTGTCGAAGATCGTCTTTTGTTTAGCTTTTCTCCGGTAATTGTTAATAAAGATATTCCGCATGATCGTGAATAACCACGCTTTAATATTAGTACCGGTGTGATATTTCTCCTGGTTGGCCAGGGCCTTGTAAAGTGTCTCCTGGTACAGATCATTAGCTGCTTCAGTATCTCTTGTAAGATTAATAGCAAAGGGTTTCAGGAAATCCGCATTGGTCAGCAGTATTTTATTGAAATCGGGGCTTGACATGTTTTGTTTAATTAATTGCTCCATAAATTTAAACATTATTTGCCTGTGTGCAAACTATTTTTCCTACACTTTTGAGCACAAGAATGATACCGGCTGTCAAAACAGGTCAATCTGTCTTACAGGGAGGAGAAGTATTCCATTACTTCGGATAAAGACCGCTTAAAATGAACAAATTGGGGAATTTTCTTCTTGTATTGCTGGGTCACCTGCCCGGAAATGACAGTATTTACCTCCCGGAACCGTTGCTGGATACCCTGGAGAAATTTTTCCAGGTTGAACCGGGAGCCTGTTGCGGTAAGATGTACAAAGACGATATCGGGTCGTTTCACATTGACGACATGCTCTACATCTTTCACAGGGACATTCGCCCCGAGATAGATGGTCGTAGCGCCCCTGCTTTTTAACAGGTAATACATAAAGAGAAGGCCTAACTCATGATGCTCCCCTTCGGGAAGGAATAACAGGAATGTTTTATCCAGTTTGATATGCGAGACCGTGGTTTCAATACCCACGATGAGTTTCTGCCGGATGATATTCGTGACCAGGTGTTCCTGCGCGGTATTGATATTCCCGGTCTGCCAGAGTATCCCGATCTTTTCAAGGAAAGGAAAAATGATCTGTATCACTGTTCTTTCAATGCCTTTCGCGGTGATATAATCACTGAGGACCTTTTCAAAGCCTTCCATATCGAGTCCGATCATTTTCTCGACCAGTTCATTGATGTACCGGTCCTGTATAGCGCGGGTATCGGCGAGTGACAGGATATTATCCATAATC
This sequence comes from Chitinophagaceae bacterium, assembly GCA_036009775.1. Lineage (GTDB taxonomy): Bacteria > Bacteroidota > Bacteroidia > Chitinophagales > Chitinophagaceae > JJ008. The sequence goes on along the minus strand of DASYLC010000193.1, from coordinate 4,514 downwards.
TCCCCGGCCTGCATCCGGTCGATATGCGAGATCTTGAAACCATACTTATTCAGAAGGGCCACATTCAGCACGGTCCTTAATTCATCATTGCTGTAATACCGGATATTGGTCTCGGTCCGCTGTGGTTTGAGAAAATTATACCGCTGTTCCCAGATACGTATCGTATGGGCTTTGATACCCGAAAGCGTTTCCAGGTCTTTGATGGTAAAGGCGTTCATCCCAATCATTACAAGTGTAAATAAAAAAAGTTTAACGGGTAAATCCTTGGGAGCCAAGTCTAAAAAGAGGGAAAGAGAAAAAGAGGGATCTGCTAAGGGAAGAAAAATACAATAATCCATAGCTCTGCTCTTTCCAGACCTGTTTGACTCTTTCTGGTCCATTATATCTACGGGAGGATCACAGTTCAGGATTTCGGATCTTTCCTGTATCAAACAATTTCCGGAGAGAAGAAATAAGCGTGGGGTTTTTCAAAGCTTCCAGGTGACGGCCATTGTGGAGGTCTGTTCCCACCAGGTCGTAATAATTCTTTTTAACGAGGTATTGCGCCAGTTCCTGTACGGATCGCCCGTAATATCCGCCAAGTGAAAGAAGGTTCAGCTGGAACAGGCAACCGATATCCTTTAATTCATCGTAAAAAGCTTTGTTCTGTTCGAGATAGGCATAGCGTTCGGGATGAGCAATGACCGGTTGGTAGTTCTGCATCTGCATATCGAACAGGATATCCTTTAAACTATGCGATGGGTAAGCCATGGAAAATTCCACCAGCACCATATTACCGCTGATCGTTAACAAAGGTGTATTCTTTTTCAACAGCCCTTCCACATGTTCATCCAGGAAATACTCTGCCGCCGCATTGATCTCCACGTTCAATCCTTCTGCCTGTACAGCATTCCGCAACAATTCGAGTTTTTCCAAGATGATCTCCCGGGTATTCGGGTACATCTCCCAGAGAATATGTGGCGTGGTGATGAGTTTTGTATAGCCCAGTTCCATCATAGCCTTTACCAGCTTCAGCGAAGTAGCCATATCCGGTGAACCATCATCGATCCCCGGCAGCAGGTGCGAGTGCATGTCAGCTTTCAGGAAGCTGATATCAGAGTGAACCGGTTTTGACTTTGAAAATAGTTTGAACATTTGTAACGGCTGGCTAAATTACTATTTATAACAGGGAACAAGGTTATAAAATTAAAAATTCCGTTTAGGCAGGGAGGGGAAAATTTTATAGACCAGTTTACTGTGAGGGAATATCACATACCATGCCGTTAAAAAAAGGATCATAAAATCCGTTCCGAAATGCTGGTGTTGCTGGTACCATACTTCCAGCGCCCCTTTATGCGGGGAGATCACCTGCCGGTAACAATCATGCGGCGCCAGTTTGCTTTGTGTAAGGATCAGTTCCTCATCACGGAAGACAATGGAACCGATACCTGTCAGACCCGGATGTACATTATAAACCTTTGCTTTCATTTCATCGGAATACCTGTCAAACCCTGTTTTCATCAGGGGACGGGGACCCACAAAAGACATATCGCCGAGAAGGATATTGAACAACTGGGGCAATTCATTCAATTTACTTTGGCGAAGGAACTTCCCGACCGGTGTGATGCGGGGATCTTTCCGTATCGTCATATCTCCCAATCCCATATTGGGACTGTTCTTCAGCATAGTGGCAAACTTATAAATGCCAAACATCCTGTTCCTGTAGCCCACCCGTTGTTGTTTGAAAAGAACCTGGTGCTCACCGGTCAGTAATAATAAAATGACCACCGGGATAAAGACAGGAAGCAGGATCACGATCGCCACCATTGAAAAAATAATATCAAAAAAACGTTTGATGTATTGGTACATATGTTACCCGATTGCGGCTTTGATCTCCTTTACTACGGTGCTCAATTGCTCGTCTGTAATATTGGTGGAACTGGGAATACTGAGACAGGTACGGTAAATATAATCTGCATGATCCTTTTGCTGAATATAAACACAATCCTTATACATCGGCAGTTTATTCATCGGCATCCAGAAACGGCGGCTCAAAATATTATTCGCATTGAGGTGGTCGAGTACCTGCTGTTGTTTTTCTGTCTGGATAGTGACCAGCCATGCATTGGTTATTACATCCGGTAATTCCTGCTGGAAACGGATATCGCCCACCCCGGTGAGTTCTTTTTTATAAAAAGCTGTGCATTCCCTTTTTCGTTGAATAAAACCGGGAAGTTGTTCCATCTGCGCCACACCAATCGCGGCGAGCACATTGACAAGCCGGTAATTATATCCTACTTCATCATGATAATATTCATCCGGACTTGCTTTAGCGGTAGTGGTGATATGTTTGGCATGTTTGGCCAGCGCTTCATCATTGGTGACGATCACGCCGCCCCCACCGGTGGAGATGATCTTATTGCCATTGAAACTGAAGCAGGCCAGGGGGCTGAATGTACCGGCGCTTTTTCCTTTATACGTACTGCCCAATGCTTCGGTAGAGTCTTCAACAATGGGTAATGGATATTTTTTTACGATCGAAAGAAAACGGTCCATATCGCACATATTACCGAGAATATGTACCGGCATGATCGCCCCGATAAAGCGTCCGTCCTTTATATAGAACAGCCGTCCGTCTTTTTCATCTGTTTCATTTTCGAGGAATTCTTCCAGCAGGTCAAGATCCATTTGCCAGAGCTTCGGGTCCGCATCGATCAACAACGGTTCAGCGCCCAGGTATTTTATAGAATTGGCAGAAGCCACGAAGGTGAGGTTGGGAAGGATCACATAATCTCCCTGTTTTACCCCCGACAACAGCAAAGCGATATGCAAAGCAGCAGTACCGTTAACGGCGGCTACTCCATATTTTGCCCCGGCAAAGTCCGCTACCATCTGTTCGAACTTTGTTACATAAGAGCCAACAGAAGATATCCAGCCTGTATCCAGGCAGTCTTTTACATACTTCCATTCATTGCCGCTGATATTGGGGACAGATAGTGGTATCATAAGTTATTCAACGATTTTATCAATTACATTTTTTTATCCAGCAATTTGCCGGTTTCGATATGAGAGAAGGTCGGTATATATTTTTCCAGTAAAGCAACGATCTCTTCCTTCTTAACAGCTTGCTTATTCAGCAGTCCTTCCATTTGCGGAAAGAAACCGTTTTGTTCATCCAGGTTCACTGCGGGTGCATGACCTTTGATTACACCCAGGGATGCGAACCGCTGCATATCGGGCTGTTCCTCCCCTGTATAAAATTCTTCATAGAGTTTCTCTCCTGTTGTATCGGAAGCAAATGTGTAAACAGGATATTGGGTCGTGCCGGGCTGCATCGCTGCCGCGAAATTTTTCGCCTCCTCTTCGGCAGAACATTCCCGCATAGTATAACCGGCTTCTGCCAGGAACTTATGAGTGATATCATAAAAACTTGTCAGCATACTCTCGCTGAATTTCGGAAAGAATATCTCCCCGCTATTCCCCAGCATGCAGGTGAGCATACAGATATCGCCTGATTCCGCCGGAGAAACAAAATACCGCGTCACGTCCCTGGGTACGGATAAAGGATGACGACTCATCAGCCTGTTGATAAATCCAGCCAGCAGGCTACCGTTGGAAAAAGCCACATTCGCAAATCTCGCAGTGGTGCAATGCATCCGCGAAGCAAATGTCATCACCAGGTCTTCCATCAGTTTCTTGGTAGCGCCCATGATGTTGACCGGGTTAGCAGCCTTGTCCGTCGAAACACAGAAAAACCGGGAAGGTTTATCTTTCTCCACCAGGGTCAGCAGGTCATGTGCATACAATAGATTATTCTGCACCATCGCTTCGATCGAAAAAATATCTTTTTCACTGCGTACATGCTTATGCGCCGCGAAATTGGTGATGATATCAAAAGGCTTGTAGGCTTCGTAGATCTTTTTAAAAATGGAGCTTCCGAAATTGACCGGGTAAGTAATAAATGAAGAGGGAACAAACAATCCGCTGGTACTGCGCACATCCCGCACCAGTTCCGTAAGGCCGTTTTCATTGGAATCGACCACCACTACCGATGCCGGTTTAAATGCAAGGATCGATTTAATATAATTGGAGCCGATCGTTCCGCCACCGCCGATCACCAGTACTTTTTTTCCTTCGATGCAATCCTGCAGGGCTGCTTTGTGAGTAATAATATCTTCCCGGAAAAAAGAATCCTTTCTTTCCAGCACTTGCTCATGTATAAATTTGTCCAGGTCAAATATCATTTTCTGCGGTTTGGGCTTGTTGCGCTGTTTCCTGTTTTAATTTTTCTGCATACCGGAATATCTTTTCTTCCACGTGTTTGGGAAAGGGCGACTGTTCGTCCACCGGGTAAAAAACAAATTCGTCCTCCAGGGATGGTCTCAGCTTTTTTTTATGATCCCTGAACTGGGTGAACCAGGCATCATAATGGTTCAGCAATATTACTATATCATGCTCTAAGTCCGCAGGAATAAATGCTGCTTTGGTCACCAATAGTTTGTATATTTTCCTGTTGGCCGACCGGATGGTTTCCG
>DASYLC010000192.1:0-19633 GCA_036009775.1 Chitinophagaceae bacterium | reverse complement strand
TGAACCATTTGGTTGTACAGCATTGATAAATCCATTTACACCGCTTAGTTGCGTTTGGATCGACGATGCCTGGTCATGCACCATTGGCGTAGTACTTCCTCCGGCAATAGCGGGCACAAGACTGCCCAACATTGTATTTACAAAACTGGTGTTGTTACCGCCAAGGTGAACCTTCATGGTAATATAATACCGAAGCGGTCACTTTGTCCCCTGCCATCACTTTCTGTAGTGTATTGGGACCTATATTATGACCGCTTGTGGTACCCAACCTGCTAACCTGCGCAGTCGTGTTACCGGTCCAACCTGATGGCCTTGCATATCGTGTAACTGATACTTCGTTACCACCACCGGCCTGTCCAAAGATGCTCTCCTCCAGCATGGGTGAATAACAAGACTCGTCGACAAAGAATTTTTTATTTATTCAACAAACTACTGAGAACTGGCTCCTCCTTCTCAGACTCTTCAATAATTATTTTCTCACACCATAATTCAATTTTTGGCCCCTCATAAAATTCTATATAAAAATAGGCTTTGCCATCAATGTCAAATTCCAATAATTCATTACCTTTTTGAAAACGGCCTCTATATATAGTATCAATTGTCAAGTTTTTTAACTCTTCAAAATTAAAAAACTCAAAACTTTCCAAAATAACCTTTTCAAACTTAAACAAAACAAAATGATTATCTGGTATGTTTCTAAATACCAGAATAAGCGAGGTGTTTTCAAAAATTATTTTTATACAATTAAAATCATTATGAAAATCATAATAGGCTTTGCTCATCTCAAATTGAGACAGGTTTTTAAAGAGTTCTATTTCTCTTGAATTTAAAGCTATCATTATTGTCCGGTTAAAAATTTTCTTACCACTTCCATATCTTTCTGCGTCATTGGTATTGCTTCTTTGCCTGCTCGCGATACACTTTTTTGCACTCCATCTACGAAGTTTTTATTATACACTTGCATATGAGGTGTTGGAACTCCACCATGAGCCTTACCTCCTAAGTCGTATCTTATCTTTTGAGTTGCTGTTTCAATAGTTACAGAATTTTTCCCCCCGTTCAATTTTATTAGATCCGCTGCGTCATCTAATAGATTATATCCTTCCTTAGCGGCTCCTGCTTCTGCCGCATTTATTATCGCTCCAGTTTTTTGTCCTGTTTCCAGCTCAATTTTTTCTGCGCTCACCCGCAAATCGAATTCTCCCACATCAGTTGCGATTTGAAGTTCTCGCAATTCCAAGCCTATGGATTGTTCCACCACTGAAAGTTCGGGTGCAACAATATATTGCATTATCGCCATTGGATTATCCTGAAGCTGATGCCATGGATCAGCCCGGGCATCCCAACGATTTCTAAAATTTTCCCCTCCTTGATTCCAAGTGTCCTTCACCCAATCCCTGGCCATAGCTAGTCGCGTACCAGCCCGATCCTTCATCTCGCTCAACCATCGCCCGACTCTTGTTGAACTTTCTAATTGCCCTCCCACATTCTTAAAACTCCATCCGGCTTTTCCCAAGCTAAGACCTGAATTAATTAGGCTAACAGCAGTAGTAGCTTTTAGCAAACTACCAAATCTAATACCAATAGCGCCAACTACTGATCCGGCTTCAACCCCTTTCGATAAACTGGAAACTCCAGCCTGGGCAATGGATCTGGTAATAATTGATCCCTCCAATCCGTCCACATCAATATTATTTATGGGATCGCAGCTCGCATATTGATAGGGTGTTAAAAATGGATATTTAAACGTTAATGGATCTAATTGTGTAAATCTACCGATCTGTGGATCATAGTTCCTGAAACCATAGTCGTACCAGTTTAAATCGGCGTCGTCAAAAAACTCTTTTCCGTTATAAAGATAATTATTTCTCAAAGAGCCTTCATAAACATCTCCCAGTTTTCTGCTACTTAAGGTCGCGATTTCCTTCCCCGCCGAGTCTCCTGCCAACGCTAACTTACATCCATTCCCTGACAATCATTTCGTAAACAAGTCTGATCCGAAGACCGAGCGGTGATGCAGGGACTCGACGGATTATCCAACGGCCTCTCTATTCTTCATCAAATTTCAGGAATGCCCGGTAGTCCCCAACCGGATAAATCCCTTGCTTCCAGGTTATATAAAACAATGCAGAGCTATGAGGATAGTCAATTATATTTTCCGCCAGTTTCCACTTTCCTGTACATGGGTTATTATGAATGTATTGAAGTTTTTGAAAAGCAAAATCATCTGTCCTGCATTCCTTTGCATCAAATGCATCTTTCCAGACCTGGTGCTTTTTACCACGAAGCCGGTCACTTTCACAAACCCCTTTCTTTAAAATATCTAATAGGCGATCTTCTCTTTGACATTCCAGTCTTTCAACAATGCCATAAGCCATAAATCGTTTCCCATTGCCCACGATCGTGTTAAGTGATTGGCTCCCTCCTTTATAATATAACAGCAAATGAATATGGTTGGGCATAATCACGTAACCTGTAATCGCATGCCCCTCCCGTACCAACACATCAAACCATTTATATACAAGATCATACCCTTTTGTGACCTCTATCAGTGGCAACCATTTATTGCAGGTAAATGTGATATAATAAATACCAGCTTCGGTTATTTTCCTGTGCAAAGCCACCCTGCAACTTAAAATAACAATAGAGGGAATCCGCGGGAAAAACAACGGGTCTGACTGATGATCTTCCCACTAATCCGACGTGTCCGCCACAAACCTTATACTCGCCGGGGAGATTATGCACAGCGAGACAGCGTCGGGAAAGCGTTTGGGGAGGGAGACTCGTGGCCTAAGTAATTTTTTTATCAGCATTCTCCGGACAACAAGGACAGCCTATCTGAGGTAACTATTTTTACTAATGGAACGAAGTTTGGAAAATTTACAGAACACGGGTATCCTCAAAAGAAACTGTATCTCGAAAAATCTCCTCTTGACCAGTACATGTATTTATAACTGCACCCCGAACAAAAAAAATCAATTCCTTAAGGCTCGTTAAAGAGGATAATTTTACGTAAAATTCTTTTGTATTTGAGTAGAAATCACTCTTATACAAAAATTCGGGCCTTATCGTATCATTTCTATTTGTAATTATCTCTAAGCTGTCATAGCTCTTATTTAGAGAAAAAAGTGAACCCACAAATAGAACTGTGTCACGCCCCTTTTTGAATACCTCGAATGCAACTAAAGGAACTCCTTCCTTTTCCAAAAGATTACCCTTTGAATCAAACACTTCACTGTAGTAATATTTATTTGAATCAATAAAGAAGCCATAAAATCTCAAATTTTTATGCTGATCAAACCGATAAATACCGCCAAAATTATTTGCAGATTTATCCCGAACCTGAACTATCGTATCTCCTTCATATGTAACTGTAATTTTGGAAGTATCACCAATTAAAAGTTGATTTAACCTAAATTGACAAGGTGCAATTTCATTTCTCTTGCACGAGATTAAAGAACATAAAAACACAAAAAGGACTATGACAAAACTTCGCTGCATACAGTATTAATTTTTGCTTTTTTTCAACCAGGGAACCGTATCTGTCGCGGGTTTGTTAGGCTCGATAGATCTAGTCCCATCCTTATTTTGAATTACATTTCCTGCAGGGCCATAAATTACGGTTCCTACCTTATACTTTTTTACTCCAGTGTCGGAAAAATTGGTTTTTGGAGTTAGGGGTCCAGACTCCGGTTTTGTGTTTTTCATGTCGGTCGGCATTGGGGGTGAATCAGCGAGCTGATATGCTCTTTTCAGGTAGTCAGCCAACTCTTTTCTCTGTTTTAGCTCCTCATATGTTTCAATCATTTCATTTAATTCTTTTAGTCTACTCGGGACTTTTTCAATCATCTCTTGCCATGTTCTGGCAAATTCCACATCCTCCGTCATCCACGATGTAAGTACGGCCATAAGCAAATCGGAGTTTATTGAAGGCTCATCTGTTATGCCTTGTCTCCCGTTATTTCCCCCGCCAAATTCAGAAGTAAAGTTAATACCATACAACCCTTTTGAAGAATTGTTGCTGCTCTTGCCAGAACTCCCGGAGCTTGAGCTACCTGAGCTACCCGGGTCAGGGAGATATTGTCCGCTATGATGGTTATAACGCTGAGTGTTCCTAACAATCGCACTTTTCGTATTATTTCCTACCTGTTGGGTAGTTGCGCTGGAATTTATTGTTGAAATGGAAATCTGAGCAATTTGGATAATGTTTCCTACTGACAAAACAAACGGTAGTGCTTTTGCAACTTTACTTAAAGAAGGATATGCCTTCACTATAATTCCAGTTAATTCCTTTACGGCTCCACCATGTTCAGCAACCTCAATAATACCCCTTCCAACTGCTGCTACCCCACCATTAACTGCATTGCCGCCCTCTAATCCATCGATGTCAATATTTGTTATAGGATCGCAACTTGCATATTGATAGGGGGTTAGAAATGGATAACTATTTGTTAAAGGGTCCAATTGCGGAAACCTTCCGATCTGAGGATCATAGTTTCGAAAGCCATAGTCATACCAATTCAGGTCTGCATCATCAAAGAGCTCTTTGCCATTGTAAAGATAATTATTTTTCAATGCGCCTTCGTAACTATCACCGAGTTTTCTGCTGCTTAACGTCGCGATTTTCAATCCATAAGCATAATAGTGATTTTCTTCTGCGATATTTCCTTCCGTTATCCCAACCTGCAGATTATCAAAATATACATGGTTATTGCTCTGGTTGCTGACATAGATATATGCATACCCGTTTTTGGGAGCTCTTACATTAGGTAAGCCCAATGGTGCACCGTTTGCGCCTACCGATACTGCTACCTGCTGTTGTGCCACTCCACCATCCGCGGCTGCTATAAAATTAAACCGTTCATCAAAGAACAATATTGTTAAAAACGCTTGCGGCGTGCCGCTTGAAGGGTTACTGCCATTGGGTTGCACCGCAGTCACAAAACCACCTGTCCCACTTAGCTGAGTACTTATTTGCGAAGCCTCTCCCTTGACAAGATCAGTCGCGCTACCGCCGGTAATTGCTTGTACCAGGCTGGTGAGCATTGTATTGACAAAGCTGGTATTGTTACCACCCGGAGAGCCTTCGTGATAATACTCCACCGTTGCAGTGACCTTATCACCTGCCATCACTTTTTGTAATGTATTGGGTCCGATATTATGACCGCTGTTCGTACCAAGCCGGCTCACCTGGCTGGTAGTGTTTCCAGTCCAACCCGAAGGTTTGGCATACCTGCTTACCAACAGTTCATTGCCCCCACCTGCCTGGCCAAAAATACTTTCCTCCAGCGTGACCCGGTTCGTTTCCATGGTAGCTGCATTGCTGGCCGTATGAATCTCTTCAGTCAATATCATCCGCACATTATGCTGGTAGTCTATTACATAGTAATCATACGCACCCCGCTTACTGTTCGGCAGGTCCATATTCCCATCCACGATCAATGCATCAAGGCCATTGCCCTGCGTGGTTGGAGTAATGACTCTTATCCGACCTTCCTCAAAGTTGATACTGGTAACTGCCAGCGCCGTGATCACTGTCCCGGTTGTGGTAGCCGATTCTTCATAAATGAACTGGTTGATATAAGTCGTTGTTTTGACCAGGTTCTCAGTCTCGGATATGAACTTCCTTTGCAACTTCTCCCCGTCCGCACTATAAATGATCATTATCGTTCCTTTACCCGCGATCCTGATTTCTTCAGGTTTATCCAGAAAATTATATTTGATACCATTGGCGCCACTTACTCCCGCCAGGTCTTTCGCATTTTTATTCAGGTCAGTAACAAGATTACCATTCGCGTCATATACATAGTCGGATGCAGATCCGTTTGCGCCGTCTTTAAAGTCTCCAAAAAATCCATTCACTGTTGTGTTGGTCATCGCATCGGTGACTGAGGATAATTTGTTGCTATAACCTGCATAAGTATAACTCAGGTTATCTACCGTGATCGGGGTAGCAGTTCCGGGTAATACTCCTTTATGAAGCATATTCAAAAGATTCCCGTTCAGATCATAGGTTATTTTTCCACTCGTTCCATTGATGGAAAAATCCATTGTGGTGCTGCTCCATGCATCTCCCGTATGTTGCTTTTCTTTGAACAGGGCATTGACTAGACGGCCAGCATTGTCATAGCTGTAATCATACTTTCTTTGCGCATCGTCACCTTGCGTGTTCCAGAGTTGCCCTGTAACCCGTCCGGTCAGATTGGCACTCGTAAACACATTATCCCGGTTGTCGAACCCCAGGTACTGACCAAAAAAATGTCCCCACTTGTCATAGTTTGAAGGATTCTTCAGGGCATACTCTTTATTGATACCCATGATCTGGTTATGGATATTATAACTGTAGTTAAATGATTCAAGATCGGTATTGCCACCAGCTGTATAGCCAGGGTCCAGTATCTTTTTCTTTACCCTACCTATATCATCATAATCATAACTGGCAATCGTCTTAAAGGCATTGCTCCCAAACTGTTTTTGGATGGACGTCACCCGTCCTAATTTATCGAAGAGGTATTTTGACAGCGTTTTATAATTGATGTAACCGGTACCAGTGGTCGTATGATCATTGCACCGGCTTATCACCCTACCGTCAAAATGATACTGCAAAGTTGTGATATCTGTGCCGGTTTTAATATTATCCTCAAGCGTCTGTATATGTGAACCACGCTCATCATAGTAATCGGTGGCAGACAAAAAAGTCGTGGTACCCAACACCCGTGTCATGCTGCCGGTAGCCATGCTTATCGTACGAAGCGACTTGGCGATCGGGATCACATTTGGATCCGCTGTGCTGTATGCAGATGTATTGGTATTATTTGTGTTGAATGTTTTTACTGCATTAAAAGTATAATTGTCATAAAAAACATACTTTAATATAGTGGTCGTGGCCGAACTGTTCAAGTTCGTAGAACTGAGCGGGCTCCGGTGAAGCGTCGCAGTTACAGATACCGTACCACTGTTCGTGATGGTCATGGTTGTTGCCACTGCTGCTCCCGCAATATCTGATTGCAGATTGGTAATCGTTTTGGTGGTGTTATATAAAGTGCTGATAACAGTACGATCTAGTTCATCATATAGGTTTGCTGTCCACTGGGGTGTAGCAGCCGCCGCCTGATTTCCATCTTGCATAAACACAACCCTGTCCCTTGAATCATAAAGCATGTTCATCGGCTGTGCTCCTGGGGCTTTTTTCCAGATTGTGCGACCCTTGTCGTCATAATTATACTGGAAACATTGTTCGTTCAATATCGCCGTACCATTGGCCCCGGCAAACGACCAACTGTTGGCTGCAAGATACTTTACCCCTTCCGGCTGGATCTGGTAACGAAGCTGCCCAAAATCGTCATACACATGGTAAGTACAGATCCAGCCGGTATACACTCCGGCCGGGGTATCATCCAACTGTACTTTTTTCAGTACAAGCTGCCCCGCTTTGTTAATATATTCAATGACCTGTTTGCCGTTCTCATCACTATATGTCTGCTTATATAACAGTTTTGCCCCGTAAGCGCCAAGGCGAACAGGAGCATTGCCCTGCACATAGTCAACACTAAAAATCTGTACATCATCCATGCTTGTATTCAGATCATACACCGCCGAGTTGCCCGCACCTGCAGCCCAGGAAGTTCCCGCTTGTTTTACAGTCATTACCCTTTTTAAAGGACTGTTGTCAAAATTGATTGTGGAGAATGCGGAAGCCTCTGTATAGTTAGTGCTATAATACTGCGGCTGCTCCGTCAGGTAACTCGTTTTGTATTTACCCGATTGCGTGGAGGTCGTATAGGGAAGATAGTTTTTAGACTCTCTTCCAAAAATATCAAATTGCGAGAATTGTACCATGTCCCCCCATAGGCCCGTTCCGCTCGCAGGCGCCGCTGTCTCACGGCTAACTCGTTCTGTCCCTCTTCCCAAACCATCAAGATAAGTCGTCATCTGGGTCTTATCACCGATCGCGAGCTGATCCACTGCCGTCCAGGTTGTAATATTAGTGGTCTGCACATCATGCTCCCGCAAATAATTAATATCTTCCCAGTTCACTGACACCAGCGATATCTTGATAACATTGGAATAAATAAATTGCGAAGCGCCATTGGTCGTCTTTCTCCGGTAATACATTGTTTGGCTTAAAGGACCCGAAAAACTGAAACTGCTACCTGTAGCTCCACTGATACTCGAAAATCCACTCACCGGACTTGCGCTCGACTCCCATTGATAGGTGAGACCAGAATTCGGTATACCCGCAGCAAATACTTCCACCAACTGACCCGGTGTCTGGCTATATGAATAATGATCTATTCCACCCGTCACCCCAATCTTATGTGCAGGATTCCAGGATTGGCTTATTGCAAGATTTGACAATAAAAGCAATCCCGCTAACATTAAATGGGCAAGTAGTCCTTTGATCATTTCATTATTTTTTTAGATAATGTTTTTCTTCCTTGTTAGTTCGAAGTAATGGCTTCTATAATACTATTATCCGTAGGTAGGACTGATGGCGAGAACACGCCAATCAATGCTCCATTTTTATCGATCAGGAATTTTTGAAAATCTCCGCCTGCAACTCCGTTCATATTTCCGTTTTCGGAAATATTGGCCAGCCAGTTATAAATAGTTTGAATGCCAGTACCTGCGACACTTCCTTTCGCAGCTATTTTAAACGACACCCCATAATTGGATTGGCAGAATAGCTTAATTTCTGTATTCGTTTTAGGTTCATTACCAAAACTATTTGAGGGAAAAGCGATTATTATAACACTATCGCCATACTCCTGATGCAATTGTTGTAACCCGGTAAGCTGACTAACCTTTGAGCTTCCGGACGCAATATTTACCAACAAAATTCTTTTCCCTTCATAGGAACTCATATTAATGGTATTACCATCAGTGTCTGTAAACTGGAGCGTGTAAATACTGGTCAGGAATAGGGAAGCAATTACAAAAACTAATTTAGCCATATATCAGATTTTAAATAACATAACAATTTATAGTACACGAGGACATATTATAGGTTTCCTCGTAATAAGTGCTTTGAGTGCCATCGCTAAAGCAATACCGATACGTACAAACCCATCTAAATGCATAATTGCCATCCACAATAACCTTCTTATAAACTGATGACACGACCGCCCATGTACCCGTTTCACAAATATTATTAATGCATTTCTTATCATTACCCGTACAGGTACCACAACCCGCAAGGGTGCAAGTACCATTTGTGTTAGCATAATTTTGTCCATTAGCCGTCATGTCATCAGTCGCCAACTGATCAGCAGCAGCCTGGCTCGTTGCTGAGTTGTATGTATTGGCCGGAACGGTGTAAGTGACAGTACTTCCGATATAGCCAGAAGAGCAATTGTTCCGAGTGAAAGATTGGCTTTGTGACGTATTATAATATAGGCAGGTGCTGCTGGGACCAATATCATACCATCTGGTGTTTCCGTATGAGGAGCTGTTAGGGTTTGTATCCGTTTGCAGAATGAATAAATGCAAAACACCACTCACAAGTTGGCACAGAGTCCCCGAACCCTCGAGCCACACCCAATTAGGTGCAGTGCTATAAGTACAAACTGCGTGAGCGGGGTCATTGAAGTAGGCTGTTGCATTGGCATCAACATCGTCCTGCGCCTTTGTATTAGCATCCACCTGTGAGACAATAGATGAATATGTTCCGGCCGGCACTGTATAAGTGACCGCACCGCCAACATATCCCGGAGGACAGTTTTGAGTCGTGTCAGTCACTGATAACAAGGCATTATAATAAATAAGATAGCACACCGCATTGGAATTGGCATAATTCTGCCCGTTTGTAAGCAAAGCCTGCTGTGCCTGTAGGTCTGCATCCATCTGACTGACAGTAGAGGTATATGTATTTGCTGCAACTGTATAAGTAGCTGTATCGCCCTGGTAACCGACCCCACAATTGTTTCTCGTAAACACTTCTGAAATCTTAAAATTCGTATAAGAACCGGGACAACCGTTTTGCTTAATTGCAGAAACGTTATTGTACTCGTGCATTTTTACGATGTTCCTATTTTCATCCTTAATAAATCTCAGCCTTCCGAGGTTATCGTACTCATAATAAGTGATCCGGTTATTTTCATCACAGGATGCCGTTTTGCCTATCAATTCATCGTAAGTAGTTGTCCTCATCCTTGCCATTTGCGGGTGAAGTCTCAATTCATCAAGTGTACCAGTTCCGGCTACCGTTACCGAAGTAGTTCCCTGCGCAATCGCGTACTCATAGTAAGTAAAGCCGTTAATGGAAGGGGCCGATTTTGTCAACGTAGCTCCTCCTGTAACCGTAATTCCCGAAGTTGTCGACCAAAACGAAACTGTATAAGCCTTGGCCGCATTCAAGGAAGTGACAGCGAGGCTTTTTCCGGACGACATGGCGAAACTCCTGTTTCCAGTTACGCCACTATTAGAAACATATGCGGCTGTACCGCCTATTTGCCAATTTCCCAAACCTGAAGTCTCAAAACTCGAATACGCGGATTTGTCAGCAGTAGTAGCGTTAATCACACTACCGACTATATATTTGTCATCGTAATCGTAAATATTTACTATAGTTCGACCCCCTTCATCACCTACACCTATGACAAGATTAGCATTATCATACTGTATGGTCTGTACAGTCTTATACCTGGACCATGGACCAGTAGCCAGATATTCGATCAAGCTTGTTTGCGGGGTAGCAAAACGTTGCTCGAGCACTGATACAGGTAAAATATCCCCATTGGCCATATAGGAATAGTCACTTACTTTTTCACTTAAAAATTTAAATGTGGAACTTCCGTTTGGCATTACTTTAGTTACGGTGGCCACAGGAAGCGCAATCATATTGTATTGCGCAAACATGTTATATGGATCTATCCAGAAATAATCTGAGCTGTATTTGAGCGTTTTTTCAAAAATGTCGCCATTACTTTGGGTGGTCTTGATTTTCTTCACTTCAAAATTCAAACCACTGTTATACTCGTAATCAGTCACAGTCTCGAGGTACTCCGTAGAAGAACTCGGTTTGTAAACCTTTTCTGAAGTTGATTTTAACTCGACCCTTCCTGTATACATATCATATATGTCAACCTTCATATCTGCAACGGATGAGGTTTGGTATCCCGGATTATGATAAGTAGGATCCGACCAGTTGGTATTTCGCTGCGAATAGCTTTTTACAACTTCGCAATTGCAGGATTTTTTATTCAGCGCCATTTTCTCTTTGAACGGACCGCCGGGTCCTTCTATTCCTCCCATGGATTCTCCAAAACTGTAAGAATTAGCGGTTGACTTCACGATATAGCCATTAGCATCATAGACAATTGTATTCTTCGGTAATCCATAAGCCCAAGGTGCAAAACGCTGTTTGGGTGAATTGACTGGGTTAGTTGCATCCCATATGGCATAGTCAGATGAACTGGTAAACTCCTGGACAGTCTTCCCGATAGTTCCGGGGCTTTCTACTACTTCCACCCTTTTAAACTGAGCCGGTAGAGGCGCCATTGCTTTTAGATCGGAATTGAAATAAGTGGTGACACTTGATTCCCGTACACCGTCCCCGATACATGTTAATGCCAGGTTGGCCAAACCAATAACTACATTGATAATTAAACCCGCCGGCGAACCATTTATGGCGGTAGAAATATCATTAATAGTGCCCAGCACAGATAGAATACCTAAAACAGGGGCCGCCGATTCCATGAATCGCTGCGCATCAGTTAAACTAACTGCCTGTTGATGGGCTGTTAGACCTGGATGTTTAAATTGCCAGAAACATTCACCAAAAGGCAATGAGCTCCAGGTTAAGTGCCAGTTCTTATTCTCCGGTTGATAGTGATTAAGGGTTGTTAAAGAATGTGAAGGCATCTCCAGCCCCCATAATGAAGACGCACTCCCTGGTCCGTTTATTACATAGTTATAATTTGTGGTAATTGCATTTGCACAACTGTTCGAAAATCCGCCATCTGTTGCACTTGTGCTCAACACATGTACTCCACCAACATTGTTGGTACTTCCATTTACAACCCCTGCATTTTGTTCGTATTGGTAAGATAATGTACCCCCTGTCGGGTAAACGATTTGCTTGAGCAGGCCATTCCGTGCATATCCGGACTTCACTGTTAAAGCAGGACCTGAAACACCATTACGCATGAAACATAATCCTTTTAGCAGGTTGTTATTTTTAATCGTATTCAATGGAACATTCAGCGGAATGCCCTCCAGCCAAAAGCCTTTGCTATTATCACCATTATAAAATCCCCAGTTATCTTTTGCGTGGAAAAAAGGCGGGGGTACAAAATCATCATCGGCACTCGATCCGGTATAATAATCAAACAAATAAGGCGGCGTATCCTCTTTAAGATCCACTCCAATTTTCCGGACCGACTGCAAACATAACCGCGCAACTCTCTTCTCATAATTGGTCACCGGTGTGCCAAAACGATTGAGTATGAAATAAGTGGTATTCAATTCATGGCGAGAAAGATACCTGCTGTTATAGCTCACATCAATAGATGACACGACTTTTTCCCCATTCAGGTCGATCCTGTCATTCCCATAATTAACGGTTACTGTGTGACCATCCGGGTATACAATAGAAGAAATTGCCTTGGTTTTGGTGATGGATCTACTCTTCGATACGACACAGTAGTCTTTGTCTGCATCATTAAAACTGATACTTTCTCCGGCAGAAGCGTCAACATCCCGTAAGGCGTAGTTCAGTAATATCTTTCGGTGATTTATCGCATCCTCAATTTCTGTTAGTTGCCAGCTTCCGATTATCCACGGGTTCACAAAGGTGCCATCATCAAATCCACCGCGATAGTATGTTTTGCCATTGTCGAATTTGGGGATTGTCTGGCTGGAATTATAAAATTCGTCGCAATATTTGGTACGTAAGATTTTCGTCAGACCATGAAGAGCAAACTTGTAGATCAACCCATCGACGTCCCTGATAGTAAATGAAGTGATTTTTGTCCTGATTCCCTGGCTGATCAGACCTGCATCCAATGTAAAATTGATGATCATTTTTGAATCACCCAATGACCTGGCAAGTCCCGTGTTACCGCTAACACTGTCGGGATCTAGTATAAACATTCCGGCCTTACCATTGAACTGGAATGAGAAATAATCCAGTTGCCGGTCCTCTGCAACAAAATTATGCTGGGCATAAAAAATATTAGCCCATTGTAGGACAGGGTACTTTAGTAACGCATTAGGGCAACCGTTTGCAGCAGGTACGGTTGCAAAAAGCCGGCCTGGAGGGTATCGTTTAATATCATCGTCACCACCGGCACGGGCGACTTGATCGTCGGGCTCTCCGGCCTGCATCCGCACGATCTGTCCACCTGCAACCAGGCTCCACCCCTGTCCAACATCCGATGATACATCATTGACTTTTAACCCGTTTCCGGAATTATATGATAGTGCTACGATCGATTTCAGGCGACTCTTATTGTCCTGCCAATCGAATATGGGAAGTGAAAAAGTAGCACTGCCTGTTTGCAGGTTTACCTGGGTTTCAGCCTTTGTAACCAGGCAGCAAGCAAATAAAAAAACCGTTAGTCGTTTGATCATAAAATCGATTTTCATATCATTTTAAAAAACATACCCAATTCTGAACTTCACCGGTGCCGTTAACGGCATTTGCTCTTTATAGAAAAAGTCATACAGTAATTGAACCTTTGTTTTTTTGAAAAATTTACCTTTAAAAGAAACTATTTTGGTGATTCCCAACAAAGCGCTTTTCTTCCAACTGTCCGGGCTGTACAATTGCCGGATAGAGGCGAAGGATTGCTGGTAATTATATTCAAATCCCCCGCTTGCATAAAAGGTTTTCTTGATCTTCCAATCTAGAAATGATCGGAATGAAAATCCCTGGCCGGTCACCCTGATATTACGGACATCTCTTCCCCACCCGATCTTGGCTGAGGAGCCAATACCAACGACACTATTGTCATTAATTTTATATCCCAGCGTGAAGCCGAGGTCCGTGGTAGTCGGAAAATAAAAATTTGATTTTTGGCTTTGCAAATTGGTCCCCAGTTCCAATCGCTGCTTAAAACTCTTGGTCTTCTGATTTTTAGGTTTGAAATCAGGTGTTTCAAGGTCCTCGCTGCTCCCAAAGCCATTTGCCTTGGCCCTTAGTTGATCTACCATACCCTGAGCAGATTGAATATTACGTTGGAGACTGGAAGCGAAGCTTGGCGTGTTCGGTCCGTTTTGATTTTGAATAAACGATAGTACCTGGGTCCTGGTTTGCAGCCCGGCAAACCCATTTTGTGAGCTGGGGTCGCCAATACCACCTCCAGGCATTGGGAAAAAAGACGCAAGCATACTATTCTTCCGCATAAAATCCTTGAACAGCTTTGTCTTGCTAAGTAGTTCCAGCGCTTTCTTTTCGATCTTTTTAGGATCACTGATGATCGCCTTATATTCCCGGACTTGAGCACAATAGTAATAATATTTTTTAGAAATACTTTTTAGTTGCTTCACCATCCCCAATTTTTCCAGTTGAGTTTTTAGCTGCGCCTTCCTTTCCCGTATGAACCTCCTTATCTCTTCGGCTTGTTGAAACCGCTCCTGCAAATCACCGGTCTTCGCCAGGGCATCCTTTACTTTGCCGCCAATACCATTCTGATCTAAGAATTTTAAACTTGTATTCAGCGAATCCAAACTGGGGATGTACTGTTTAGCCTTGCTGATAATCGTAGGGTTCTTCAATTTATCCTTCAGTGCAGCGTATTTGCAATTTAATTCAGCCAGTTTAGCTTTAACTTCCAGCGAGTCCTTTGTGGTAAGTAGTTTGCGGTAGATCTTTTCCTCCTGCTTTTGTAGGTTGTTAAGCACTTTCATACTCTTTGCTACCAGTTTTTCTTCAAGTTTCTTTGACTTTTCAATGATTGCGGTAGCAAATTTCTGGGGATCAAGTTTACCAAGAAGTGAATCAAGCTTAGACTGCGAGTATGAGTTTGAAAATGCAAAAATTGGTAAAAGAATCAGGAGGATCTTTAGCAGCATAAAACCTTTAAGTTGGGTTTTAGGGGGTCTCGCTGCCATCGCAGTAGTTTGGTTTAGTTAAATATGATCTTTTTCTAGGAAAAAACAAGTCATCGAACAGTTATTTTTAAATACAGGACAATAATCTCAATCACGCATCAATTGATGAATACTTATCTATGCTATTCATACAACACGCAATTATCTGTAAAATACACACTCTTATCTAGACAATTTTAGAAAAAGACATATTCGGGCATTTTATTCAATAAGTGCAGGCTTTTACCAATTACTGTAAGAAATGGATTCTGATTTAGTGTCCCTGAATTAAAATTAGGTGCCTCAAAGAAATTCACTTGCCAAAAAAAACAACAAAACATCGTTTTTTCCATGGTTGTCTCGAGTTTTGACTTTACAATTCAAAATATCCGAGTAAATCTGTTCCGTATTTGACCTTTTATTTAACCTTCGCAATTTTCCAGCCGTCAGCCTCCTTTAAAAAACTAGCACTTGGATAATTTTGTTGATTTTCGCTATACCCAAACATTTTACCAAATGGCGTTATATCCTTGCAGGACGTGGTGTAAGCAACTGATGCAGTTTCCCTTGTTTTTTTACCTCCCGAGTACTGTGGTGTGATATAAATGCTTTTAATGGCATCGAAATCAATATCACATAGCTTCACCGTGTAGGTCTCTTTATTCTCCCTCAGCAGGTGTTTTTTTCCTTCTGGAGTCAATATGACTTTAACTTCGTTCCATGTTCGTACGGTAGTGCCCATCAGCCAAGCCGTAGTTTCTTCTCGATGTGGTATAGTCTCAAAGGAAATAAGTCCATGGCTGGCCATTGTATCAAGTATTCGCTTGGTACCCTCAAATTCTTCCTCGCCAAGTACAACCGTCAACCCTCGGCCCTCTGTCTCATAGTCGTCTGAAAAGCCCTTTGTAAATTCAAACTCTTTGGCAATTGGGTATTGTCCCATTTCAATCTGCTTTTCCGCATTTTTCTTACTCAGCTTCTTTTTACAAGATGGGAGCACAATCAAAATCAAGAATACCGGCACAAGATATTTTTTCATATAATTCAGTTTAGACTAGTCAATTGCAAATAAATAGAACATACCAAGCTTTTGTGTATGTATTGCCATGGCATATTCTCCTGGTTTAAGTGAATCAATGGTTATCAAATAAGATCGTTCCCCATACTTTTGATATGTAAACTTTAAATAATCAGAATCAGTTATTTCCGGGTCAGGCTGACCAAACATCTTCATCTTTGCTTCGCCAATTTTGACGGTTCGGGTTTTCTTTCCTGAAGTCATTTTAAAAACCTTCAGGTACTCAACCGGGTCAGCTCTTTCAAGGTATGGTACAAGAAACATGAGGTTTGTTCGTTGTTGAGTCCGCACACTGGAGCAACAATTCTTTACATACGCATATAGATGTAGCCTACTACTAATTTTTAACCTTTTAGCTATAGTTTTTCTCAGAGAGTACCTAAGAAATTTAATCATGCTAGCTCGTATACAATCTCCAACGACTTTTAGCACAATGAGTGACATTCTCTTATTGTAGAAGTTACAGGAGTAAATTCCGGATATTAAATTCATTATAACAAAGAAATAATTCTATTTAAATTCGAAGTCGCAGTTGTAAAAACCATACGGTACTTTCGTAATTCTAAAATGCTTGCTATGCCTCTTTCAAAAATTGCCGGGATAGGTATGTATATCCCTGAAAATGTTGTTACAAATAACGATCTGTTGAAATATATGGATACAAGTGATGAATGGATTCAGGAGCGAACTGGTATTAAAGAAAGAAGATATGCCCACCGCACCAAAGAAACTACGGCTACAATGGGCGTAGAGGCTGCAAAAATTGCGATTGAGCGGGCCGGAATCACGCCAAAAGATATTGACTTTATCGTCTTCGCCACCCTTTCTCCCGACTACTATTTCCCTGGTTGTGGCGTACTGGTTCAACGGGCGCTAAAATTAAATGAAATTGGGGCTCTTGATGTGAGGAACCAATGTTCCGGCTTCGTATATGCCCTAAGCGTAGCCGACCAATTTATTAAAACAGGGATGTATAAAAACATCCTTGTCATTGGCAGTGAAAAGCACTCGTTTGGCTTGGACTTTAGCACCCGCGGTAGGAATATAAGTGTCATTTTCGGCGATGGCGCCGGAGCAGTAGTGCTTCAACCTACAGAAAAAGAAGGACAGGGTATTCTTAGCACCCACTTACATAGTGATGGAGAAGCAGCGGAAATATTGGCAATGTATAATCCCGGAACTCATGCAAACCATTGGGTTGACCAAAAACTTGCAGATTTTAATGAGGCCGAAATAGGCGAAATGTTTATGAGCCATGCCATGATAGACCAAGCACAGAATTTCCCATTTATGGATGGCCCGGCGGTTTTTAAGAAGGCTATTGTAAAGTTTCCGGAAGTGATTATTGAAAGTCTTGAAAAAAATAGGTTTACACCAAAAGACCTCTCCCTTCTTATTCCTCACCAGGCTAACCTGCGAATTGCTCAATTCGTTCAACAAAAGCTGGGGCTCAGAGATGATCAGGTTTACAATAACATTCAAAAGTATGGCAATACGACAGCTGCCTCTATCCCAATAGCCCTGTGTGAGGCCTGGGAGCAGGGAAAGGTAAAGGAAGGTGATCTGATATGCCTTGCAGCCTTTGGTAGCGGCTTTACCTGGGCCAGTGCATTACTGAAATGGTAATCCGCCTACACCTCCATTATCCCGGATAAAGCCTTTCTTGTGGCTTTGCTGACCTGGCCAATTCCATGCTCAACCCGCATTATTGTGGCACCTCCAATGCCCAGGCTAGCACTTAAGCCATCCTGACTTAATCCGTGTAAATACCTATACTGTTTGACCTTGCCCCCTAAAGTTGATAGATCAAAGACAAATGGGGTAAATCCCAGGAATTCGATGATGGCAGGGTAAAATTCAATAGTCGGTTCGGCAATATGGTTTTCCCAATCCCATAGAGTTTCCCTCGTTACTCCTATTTGCCTTCCGGCTTGCTCTTGGGTCAGCTGCAGAGCGAGCCGTCTATTCTTAATTTTATCTCCTAAAGTGACAGGATTCTCTATGTACTTGATTTTCTTTAGCTTTGGAATAGTTCTTTGCAATCGGGAAAAGCTGTACAGTAGCCAGCGGTTTTGTCTATGCATTGAGCGTGGCCGATCAGTTCATTAAAACAGGAATGTATAAAAACATACTGGTCGTGGGCGCGGAAAAACATTCTTTCGGTCTTGATTTTTCTACACGGGAAGAAATATCTCCGTCATCTTTGGTGATGGTGCCGGCGTCGTGGTATTACAACCCACTGATCCTTCAACAAGCTCAGGACAGAACCAGGGAATACTCTCCACACACCTGCACAGTGATGGAGCGAATGCGGAGATACTTGCTATGTTCAATCCCGGTACACATGCCATCATTGGGTAAAGGATCCGCAACTGGCGAATTTTGATGACGCGGAGATCGGGAATATGTTCATGAGTCATGAGATGATCGATAAAGCCCAGAATTTCCCCAATATGGATGGCCCTACCGTTTTTAAAATTGCGGTAGAAAAATTCCCGGCCGTGATCAAAGAAGCCCTTGATGCAAACGGACTCAAGACGACAGATATCAATATGCTGATCCCGCATCAGGCCAATCTCCGTATCGCACAATTTGTACAAAAAAAACTGGGGCTTGGTGACGAACAGGTCTATAATAATATCCAGAAATACGGCAATACCACCGCCGCTTCCGTTCCCATTGCTTTATGCGAAGCCTGGGAAAGCGGGAAGATCAAAGACGGCGATCTTGTTTGCCTGGCAGCTTTCGGCAGTGGATTTACCTGGGCAGCGCTCTTTTAAGATGGTAACCTTTTCTTTAACATTTGATTATTGTTTTGGTACATTGATTGAATTATAACCAGTATGAAAGCAATTATACTATTAACAATTTTTCTTTTTTCAGGTTTTATTATCCAAGCACAACAGGGAAGCTGGAAAATAAAATTGAATAATAAAACCCTGGTTGAGACACGTACCGAACTTCCCCAAAAAAATGTACGTACAATAAAAGCAAGCGACTGGAAAAAATCCGGGAAATTAGAGATCCTTTTTACGGAAGATCAAAAAGATATATGGTTCCGCACTTTTTATTTTACGGATGAAGCAGACAATGATCTTTTGAGAAAAGACAGCACTACGCATCTCAAAATAACCCTCACCGAACTGAAAAAATTATTTAAAGGCAAAAAACAAATAAATATTTACACAACGGTAAGCCCTGTAGATCCTTCCATTGCAATCCGGATGCGAAGGGTACATTTGCTTACCTTGCGGCTTCCATAATGAAGCGGAATATTATTTACATCATTACCATTTTTCGGACAGCAGGACTAAAAAGATCTTTTTTCAGCTATTTCCTTCGGTTGCTGGCAGGTTTACCCCGCCGGCAAGCCATTGCAACGTTCAATTGCCTTTTACGTCTTATGAATGACCACAAATACAAACGATGAAGAAGATTTTATTTTTTATACTTTTTGTAATATCGGCGCATTTGTCAAATGCGCAACTACCCGCCTGGACTGTGCGGGTGAGTAATAAGATT
>DASYLC010000191.1:0-5970 GCA_036009775.1 Chitinophagaceae bacterium | reverse complement strand
TGGTCGTAAAAGTATACGTACCGGGGGTTAGCCAGATAGTTGAAAAATGCGAATAGGTAAATGCGGTATCGATCGCATGACCATAAAGCCCGAGAGGATTGGGCAATACCTTATTACTGGTGAGGCTTGCCTGCTCCTGTTGTTCCTGTGAAGAAACGAGGGGTTGTTGCTTCATTATTTCCACGTTGTTTAAGAAAGTAGTCATAGCTTCCGGAACCAATGCCCTGGATGAAGGATCCGCAGTAGTTAGCAATATCTCCTCCACCATGGGCACCATCGGGTTCACACCTTCGATCCTTACATAGTGTTTCCCTTCTTTTAAATTAATGGCATTAGTAGCAGAAGCAATTTGCCAGCCCTGCTTACCGGCACTTATGCTTTCTAATGGGCTTTCGTCGACAAATACTTTGTACGACTCGCTCCTGCTCATAGTAGCAAGCGAACTGAAATAATATTTACCGGGCCTGGTAACATCCACGATAAAGACTTTGGATGATACGCCGTTGGCATATTCACCATAAGACGCCCGCAGGCAGGCGTCACCGGCCATCACTTTGGTATTGTAATATTTTTTTTCTGTTTGCTGAGCCCGGGTACCTGTTACAGAACATAACAAGCCTAAAAAGATAAGCAGATAGATCTTTCTCATTGTTGAAGGTTTAATTGGTTTATGATTCCCTGGTAAGGGAATGATTCTGCAAAACTTGGGATTTATTTTCTCTCTGGCAATACCGAAAACCGGGCATTTTGTGCACCGGTTTCCATGGTTAATTATAACGGTCTCATTTCAAGGGATATACCTTTCTTATCCTCATAAAAAAGCAGTGCTGCGAACCAAAACGCAGCACTGCTTACCGGTCCGGCCAGTATTTTTACCGGTCCTTATTTAGCAACCAGCACTTTTACCGTCTTCAGTACCCCATCGATCATCACCTGCACAGCGATGATATCGCCATTATTTCCGGCAAAACCTTGTATAGAGGTAGTGAACCGGTGAGTACCTGCTGTTAATATAGTTTCCGGCTGCATCGTTTTCGTCAAACCGGTTTGTGAAGAAATGATATTCACGCTGATCTTTGAAGTTTTGGTGGTGACAAATTCAATGGTCAGCCTGTCGCTGACAGGATTGGGAGATACCAGGATCCTGATCTCGTCATTCATTACAATTGTCTGTTCAACTTCGAGCACTTTCAATATTTTCTCTACATACAAAACGCCATTGTCATGGTCACCATGAACTTTATACCGGCCCTGTTCGTCGTTGGGTTTTTCCGCACGTTCCTTTTTTACCTCCTGGAGCAAATGACCGTATTGTTTTTGGGTCAGCGTCCACATCAGTTCACCGATCATATGGTCAGCGGCATTTACAAATTTGTCAAAAGTGAAGATCATGGCTTCCCGCGGGTGTAGCTTTGCATAAGCGGCCAGCGCATCAAACTCGGGGTTTTTGCAATACATGGCCGGATCACTGTAAACGGCATTTGCCGTCTTTGTGGCATCCCATGCTTTATATAGATCGTTGAGACGGTTTTCTATTGTACGATCTGTTTTCATTGTAAGGCTGCTCAATTTTTGTTGTGCGGTCGGTGATAACTTTGCGTTTTCAAACACAGCCAGTCCTGCTGCTACCGCATCCGCATCGCTTTCAATGGCTTTTGTTACTCCTGCTGTGCGGGCAAACGTGCCGGTTGACCTGTAATAATCGCTTACGGCGCCATAACCCCAACTGGTATTGGTCAAAGCATTTCTTGGGTGAAAAGTGCGGGTCAAACCTCCGGGTTTGCTTTCCCAGTCGTAACCATGCGGGTGGTTATTGCCGGGCTTACGTACTGAACCATGTGTATAGGTAATACCCAGCTTCCACACGTCAACGGTAGCATTGCTGACTGTTGCACCGGTCCGCGTATAGTTCCATGCACCGGGATAACGCACCGGGTTGTTTGCATAGAAATTATCAAAGCAGGTAATATCAGAATAATTAAAACCGGTGTTCGAACAATTATAAGTAGAATAAGCGCTTGGGGGCCAGGACCAGGAAGAGGTAATGCCACCACTCCAGGAAATGCAGTTGTACACACCCGAAGACGGCGCAGCCTTTATAGCATCATCCGCTTTCAGCAAAGGAAATTCAGGATAGTTGGTCGCATACACATTGCTGTTCTCGTTCCCCATATACACATCGCAGGTACCGGTAGTGATCGGACTGTAGGCGCACAGGAAAACATATTCCACTTCGTCGCCGGTAAAATCTCTTTTAATACGTGATGAGACTCCCCAACCCCAGTCGCCGCCATTGGGGACATAATCATCATTATAAGCACGGGCACTGCTGCCGGAATATTTTGAAACAACCAGCCTTGTATCGGATGAAGCACTCAGCCTGCAGGTGAAAAAGTTGATCAGCCCGCCTTTCAAACCGCCCAGGCCAAAACGCTTCCCGGCAATAACGGCACTGGATACCAGCGTGCTGCCATTGTATAATATGTTGCTGGCGCCCGAAGTGTTGTTCAACGAGGGACGTAACATCACGGAATAATAACCGGCAAGACTTACATATATATTAAGAGACGCTTCGTTTCCGCCGCCGCCATATGCGTTGGACCAGGAATGGTTTAAATTAGTCGTATTGAAGACCATCAGTGTTGGTGCCACGGTAGAGCCGGTGGTTGAAAAAGCATAAGAGCCAATTCCGAGGTAAATGACGGAATAATGTGAATAAGCAAACGAGGTGTCTATGGCATGCACGTAAGTGCCTTCAGGATTAGGCAGTACTTTATTGGCGATATTATCTTCCTGGTTCTGCTGATCCCGGGAAGAAACAAGAGACTGTTGTTTCATTGCTCCCACCTGGTCTAAAAATGCAGCTACCTGTAAGGGAGGATATGCAGGCGCATCAGTTGTCAGGAATATCTCTTCCATCATCGGTACCATCGCATTCACTCCATATATAGTTATGGTGTGTTTCCCCGCTGTCAGATACCTGAAGTTATTCATGATAGTGGCAAATTGCCAGCCGCTCCGGTCCGCCGCTATATAATCCAGCGGATCTTCATCAATATAGATCTTATACTTCTCCCCGCGGTTCATGTTGGCCAGCGCACTAAAATAATATTTGTCTTCCCTGGGAATATCGACAATAAATATTCTGGATGATTTCCCGCTTTTGTATTCCCCATACGAATATGCGAGCATTGCAAGACCCGCTTTTGTTCCTTTAGGGTAATACTTGGTCTCTGTTCTTTGTGCCCTGATACTTGTTACAGAACATAACAAACTTAAAAAGATAAGCAGATGAATCTTTTTCATTGATTAAGGTTTAACTGGTTAATGGTTTTGATTAAAGTAATGGTACCACAAATCTTAGGTATTATCTGTTACCAGCCAATACCTCAATTTGGGGATATTTTGGTTAGGTAAAATCACCCGGGCGGTACAACATTCTCATTTTCAAAACATTGCGTTCTCACTTTTTTTCTTGTAATTCGGCCGGCAAAGAAGAACCTGCGATCCGAAAATGTACTCAGGCGCTGATACTTGCTGGTAACCCATATTTGTTTAAAAATTTTTCCCAATTAAGAATATGTATTTCCTGCTGTGCCAATTGAAGGGGCTTGCAGATTGTTAAAAGAAGCCCTTTGCAATCTCTTTGATCTTAGGCAGTTAAACTCCCAAAAGCTCATCTCTTAACAAGTCAGTTTGTTCTGGCATCGTTTCTGTCTTATAGGGGGTGTAATCATTCATTCACATTTAAAATCTAAACATCATGAAAAAAGTTTTATCTATTATAACGATGACCGCAGCAATTGCAGTACTCGTTGCCTCTTGCAAAAGTCCGGTAGCAACTGCGCCCGCTACTAACCAGGATACGACAGGTTTTGCCGAGTTCAAAGAATGGCAGGCCTGGAAATCGCAAACAACAGCACCTGCTCCTGTACCGGTACAACAGGTAGTAGTGGTGAAAAAAACGAAATCAACAAGCGGATCAATGAATTCGTCCACTACCAATGAAGCACAAACAGTAAAGAAAAAAGGCTGGAGTAAAGCAGCTAAAGGTGCCGTGATCGGTGGCGTAACCGGTGGTGTACTGGGTGCCGTGATCAATAAGAAGAACCGGGTTGCCGGCGGTGTTATCGGTGGTATACTCGGAGGCGGATTGGGTTATGGCATCGGCCGTTCGAAAGACAAGAAAGACGGACGGGTACAATAAAACGAAGAGTAAAACGAAACGAAGGGTCTTACGCAAGTAGGACCCTTTTATTTATTATAAGATCGTAATTTTAAGTTCAACCCCTATAATGAATTACCAGGTCTTTACTCCTTCTCCCGAATTGCAGCCCTTTGTAAAATGTTTCTGGACATTGGAGGATGAAGGAAAAGATACTCTCATTAAACAACGCGTGATACCGGATGGCTGTATGGAAATGATCTTTCATTGCGGGGACAGGTACCGTCAGTATTTTGAAGACGGAACATCCCTTCTGCAGCCCCGGTGTTTTATATTTGGGCAGATCAGCAATTATATCGATATCGCCCCCACAGGTGTCAGTAATATTGTGGCTGCCCGTTTTCTGCCCGAAGGCCTGGCTCCTTTTTTAAAGATCCCTGTCACCCATCTTGAGAACAAAGCCGTCGATCTTGAATCCCTGTTCGGCTCTGCCGGAAAAGAGCTGGAAGAAAAAGTGATAGCAGCCGTAAAGACCGGAGAAAGGATTGGGTTAATCGAAATATTTCTTTTATCCCTGTTAACAGAACCTGCCGCGATCGATATGATCACCAGGAATTGTGTTGATATCATACTCCGGTCGCAGGGGCAACTGGATATAACCGAGTTGGCCGGCAAGGCGAATGTCAACCGGCGTAATATGGAAAGAAAATTCGTATCCATGATCGGGATGAGCCCAAAACAATTGTCAAGAGTAGTACGATTACAGGCCACCATCAAAATGCTGGGGCAGCAAAAATTTACCAGCCTCACCTCATTGGCCTATGAGAATGGTTATTATGACCAGGCGCATTTTATCCGGGACTTCAAAGAATTCGCAGGTACCAGTCCCAAATCATTCTTTGCAGGCAACCTTCAATTGGCAGCGCTTTTTGCTTCTGCTGAATAAACTGTCGCAATTTTACAATTTTGAAGGCCCGTAGTGCTTCTACTTTGCATTAAATAAAAAAACATGAGAACGATCTTCGCAATCCTCACGACCGCCTGTATTGTATCCTGTAATAATTCTGCAACCGATACAAAGGAAATAGCAAAAGAACCAACTGCTCCAACGAGAAAAGAAATAATATTTGACAGGCTATTGGGTACCTGGCAGAATGAAGATGGCAAAAGCTTTGAGAGATGGATAAAGATCAATGAACAATACCAGACTACCGGGTTTAGCGTAAAAGGAACGGATACATCCTGGAATGAGCAGGGCAAAGTCTTTCCGGAAAATGGCAACTGGATCTTTGAGAATATAGTGAACGGTCAGAATGAAGGGAAAGCCGTACGATTTACCTCGACCATTTTAAATGAGAATACGGTACAGTTCAGCAACCCGGCGCATGATTTTCCAACAGATATAAATTATACGCTTGCCGGTCCGGCAACAATCAGGGCATTTATCTTCGGACCTAACGGAGAGGGTGGAAAAGACACCATTCCGTTCAATTTTACCCGGTTGAAATAATTTTCCGGGCCCGGCCTGTTTTACTGATCCTATTCAGTAATTTCAAATAAAAATGGCCAGGTCACATCACCGCAAAAAGCACAAGGAGCATCTCCGCCAGTACCAGCATAACCATGAAGGTGGTTCGGCAAAAGCTAAAAAGGCAAAGGTCAGCGGCACCATCGCCATTGTCGGCGTGGTCGTTGGCGCGGCCGTTGGGTATTTTACTACCGATGGCAATGCCACCTGGATCGCATTCGGTGCTGTGTTGGGGGGACTGGCGGGCTGGTTAACAGGCCGCTACCT
The DNA here is from genome assembly GCA_036009775.1 of Chitinophagaceae bacterium. Lineage (GTDB taxonomy): Bacteria > Bacteroidota > Bacteroidia > Chitinophagales > Chitinophagaceae > JJ008. Next base: position 10 of record DASYLC010000191.1, on the reverse strand, counting down.
GGACAGGGAA
>DASYLC010000190.1:0-5589 GCA_036009775.1 Chitinophagaceae bacterium | reverse complement strand
GTCTTCACAGGATCCATGGAGATAGTAACAGAAGTCATTGCGTTTGATTTTAAAAAACCAACGATCAGCTTAGTATCTTTTTTCAATTCATCCGACGGCAGCTTATTCCACTGACGCAGATTCGACAATATAACTTGTTTGTTCTTATTACTGACCGTCATCAACCCCTCATTCTCTTCTACTTTATAATAAACAGGCGTCCCCGTATTTCCCTGTTGTGTAAAATTGGTATCCGTCAATGGAATGCGGAGTTTCTGGTCGATAAGCAATCCTTTATTCAGGTCGAGCTTATTGAAAGCAGCCAGGTATTTAGGACTGACATTATACAACCGCCCGAGGGCAAAAAAACTTTCTTTAGGAGCTACTTTATGATCCAGGTATAACCCGGTATCGCTGTTTTTTACCAGCAAATCCTTCTTTTGGGCCATGACAGCAGCGGAAACAAACAAAAAAGCACAAAAACAAAGGACAATGTTCTTCATACCAATGAGATTTGAATGCAAAGATGTGGATTTTTTACTTTTCAACTGTCTTTTAATATCCTCAGTTCCTTCGGATAATAATTATTGATACGGTTCGGCAACGCATTGATCCAACCGAGTGGTTGTTGTTCATACATGACTAGTTGCCACCCTTTTTGGTTTGCTTCAATAAACATGTCTTTCCGCTGGAGGTAACGGATCGCCTGTTCTGTATTCAATTCTGTACGGTTGATCCCGGCAGCCATGATCGTACTCATCGCCAGCGCATGACCGGGGATCAGTTTATCCCTTACTAATTCTCCTGCCACTACGCCCGAATAGATCACCCGTAATTTTTCCAGTAAAAAACTGCCGTCGTGCAGGAGATTTTCCGGCCATGCATAAACCGTATCTGCGTATTTTATAAAGGTCTTCCCCGACGGGTCCACCCATTTCTCTACGACTTCCTTTTCTTTTTTAGTCAAACTGCCGGGTTTCTTTTTATACCAGGTTTCCATATCCTCATCACCGTCATTTTTTTGAAAACAGGCAATAAAAAAACCTTCACCCTTTACTTTATCCGGCCAGAAACGATAACCACCACTGCTTTTCATGATCCCCCATTCTTCATCAATAGTAAGCGGCAGATCCGTCGCATCGAAACTATCTTTCATCCATTTTACGATCTGTTCATCTTCTTCTTCGGAATAAGAACAGGTTGAATAAATAAGTACTCCGCCCTTTTTCAGCGCCGGCCAGCAATCCGCCAGTATCCGTTGCTGCCGTTGAGAACACAACTGGACATTATTCTCACTCCATTCGCCGATCGCTTCCGGGTCACGCCGGAAAAGCCCGCTTCCGCTGCAGGGTGCGTCCACAACGATAAGATCAAAATAATTTTCCAGTTGAGAAAAATTAGCGGGATCGTTATTGGTCACGATGACATTCTCACAACCCCATTTGATCATATTATCTTTTAAAACATTCGCTCTTGACCGGATCACTTCATTGCTGACGAGCCAGCTATCTTTTGAAAGCAATGATTGAATATGCGTTGATTTCCCTCCCGGGGATGCACATAGGTCCAGTACTTTTAATGGTTTTGACAGATCCACGGTCTGTGTTATGGCCTGTTCCAGGAACATACTGCTGGCTTCCTGTACATAATAACAGCCCGCATGGAATAAGGGGTCGAAGGTGAAGGAAGGGCGCTCCATTAAATAAAAAGCATGCTTAGCCCACGGAATTGAACCAGCAATTGGCAATTGGCAATTGACAATGGAAACTTTTAGAGGATTGAGTCTCACAGAAGTGATTTGTTCGCCAGAGGCGTGGATCTTTTCAAAAGCAACCCTGTCAAATCCTTTTACTCCCTCCAGGGCATCCAGTAACAATACAGGTAGCTGGAGGCTCATGTCAGTCTTCGTTTTTATTGATCCACCCAAAAAAACCGAGGAATCTCTCTATTGGCAATTCCTGCCAGTTTCGATATTCAGTATTCCATACAAAAATACTCTCGTTCCCATCCTGTTTGCGGCTACCGGTGAAAGCGAGAACACTGTCTTCGCGATGATTTATATAGACATAAAAAGTACCGATCTTGTTACCCTTAAAAAAAATATCATCCGGAGATTCTTCATCATTCCCGTTAGTACTGACCAGGGTGAAAGTTTGTGTCCATGGATCATCTGGCCTTATTTCACCTGTAAGCAGGTTGATCCTGAAACTCTGCGAGGTATCTGCCCCACGGTTGCGGAAGATCAAATCGCCGTCTGTCTCCTTATAGATCCGGTCATCGACCATCGGCTGGTACAGGCCATTGATCGTAGTAATAAACCGTACGGAGCCATTGCGGATATCCACTTCGTTCAATTCAACACTGCAACAGGGAAGCGAATCGGGTTTAACGGCTACAAAGACCTGTTCGATCTTAGAATCTGTTTTCGGAAGAGAACGGATTGGTTTTTCCTCTCTCTTATGCACGATATAATTGGGAAAAACAAAATGATGCTCATCTGTCCAGGCCAATGGCATTTTCCCGTTAGCTCTTGAACCGGAAAAGCTCCATTCCATTTTCGAAGCGACGGCCAGTTTCTTTTTTTTACCAGCGCTATCAATTAAAAATATAGCTGCCTTACCCGGGCTTTCATAAGTGGTCTCCAGGAAATGATCGTAATCCGGGGCGCATAATTCAGGCCGGAAGCAATACCCTTCAAAAGGCCGTTCCAGCACATTCCTGTATATGTGTTTTTCAAGATCGTATTCGTAAAGCTCAAGAGTGGTAATAAAAAAGCTCCTGCTAAAATAAAGTTTGTTCCCTTCCTCTTTCACGAAACTCAGGTTCGATTTTTCCCAAAGCAATTTTTTCTCCCAAAGGTCTACGAGGATACCGATGCTGGAAAACATATAACGGTCCTGGAATATTCTGTCACCATGAAGTCCAACGGAAACCCTGCCATCCTCATCACTATCCCCGATCCGGCTCCGGTGGAGAATGGTATCCTGCTTATAAAATTTACCCTGTTTGAAATGATAACCGATCAGGTATTCGTTCGAAGTATCGCCCGGATCATAACGGCTGTGTACCAGTAATACCCGGGTGCTGTCCTGCCCGGCGACAGAAAAACCGGTCACTAAAAAAACAGAACAGATAGCAAAATGAAACAGGATTCGTTGCACACTGTAAAGCTATCAAATTATCTTACAGGTTCTTTATTTCCGCCACCAAATCCTGCAACACTTTTTTCGCATCGCCAAACAACATCGACGTTTTAGGCTGAAAGAAAAGATCGTTCTCGATACCGGCATAGCCTGGCTTCATGCTTCGTTTATTCACGATCACATGTTTAGCGAGTTCAACATCCAGTATCGGCATCCCATATATAGGTGAAGCGGGATCTGTTTTGGCGGCGGGGTTCACCACATCATTGGCGCCCAGTATCAATACTACATCCGTACTTGGAAATTCCTCATTGGCCTGTTCCATTTCCAGCAGTTTCTCATACGGCACATCGGCTTCAGCCAGCAATACGTTCATATGACCGGGCATACGACCTGCTACCGGGTGAATAGCATATTTTACTTCCACGCCTTTACTTTCCAGTAATTTCTCCAGCTCATGACAAGCATGCTGGGCCTGGGCCACCGCCAATCCATAACCCGGAACAATATAAACACGGTTAGCATAACTCAGCACCACAGCCGAATCACTCAGGCTGATCTCTTTGTAATGTCCCTGGTCCTTGGCACCGGCTGGTCCGGCTTTGGCGCCACCACCAAACGAGCCGATCAGTACATTCGCCAGCGAACGGTTCATCGCCTTACACATCAATATCGTAAGCAATGTACCCGCTGCTCCGACAAGGATACCACCGGTCAGCATTACTTTATTATCATAGAGGAAACCACCACAGGCTGCTGCGACACCGGTGAAGGAGTTCAACAAGGAAATAACAACCGGCATATCCGCACCACCGATCGGGAACACGAAGAACACTCCATACAAGAGGGAGAGTGCAAAAATAATATAGAAAATAAAATAGTTTGAGGACGAGATATTAAATACAAGGTATACCGCAAGACCCAGGATCAATAATAAAAGTCCGATATTGAACAGGTGTTGGCCTTTAAAAGAAAAATCTTTGATCTTTCCGTTCAATTTCCCCCAGGCGATCATTGAGCCGGCAAATGAAACAGAGCCGATGATCAATCCCAACAGGACGATCAGCAAAAAACCAGGAACCAGGTCCCACTTGACCGCACCAATGCTATCTACGCCACCATGTGTTACCATAGCATCTTTCAGGTGACCAAATTCGACTAATGATATCAGCGCCGCACAGGCCCCTCCCATCCCGTTGAACATACTTACCATCTCCGGCATCGCCGTCATCTTTACTTTCTTCGCCGCCAGGAAACCGATAATGGTACCAATGGTGATACCGCCGAATATCCAGCCATAGTTGCCCAGCTTCTGCCCGCCTTCCTCATATAAAAAGATCGTTCCGGCAATAGCGATGATCATCCCGGTGGCCGCGATCAGATTACCTTTTCTTGCTGTAGCAGGATTGGACAACATTTTCAACCCGAGGATAAAGGTGACCGAGCCAATAAGATAACAAAGTGTAAGTATGTTGAATTCCATAAAAGATCAGTAAGTGAACTATTAGCTTTATATACTTAAAACCGTAAAGACATTTAGCGATAACAGACGTCAAGGTCCCTTTAGGGTTACTCCCTGAGCCCAGCCGAAGGGTTAGGGTTTCTTTTTCTTTTTAAACATTTCGAGCATCCTGTCCGTCACCACAAATCCGCCCACCACATTCAATGTACCCACGATGACCGCCAGGAAGCCAAGCACCAGAGCCACATAATTATCACTCTCCGCTTTTCCCATTACGATGATCGCACCAATAATAACTACCCCGTGGATCGCATTGGCACCACTCATCAGCGGCGTATGCAGTACGCTCGGCACACGACCGATCACTTCGATCCCGACAAATATCATCAGGATGACGATGTAGATCATTTGCTGATTGGAACTGATCCAGTTTAGTATCCCATTCATTATTTCAGTATTGAAGATTTAAGATCGAATTATTGCTTTGCCTCATTCTCACATTTCCGCATTTTCACATTTTCACATTTTCACATTATTTCACTCTTTCATGCACAACCTCTCCCCCATGCGTTACACAACTCCCTTTCACCAGGTCATCCTCCCAGTTCAAATTGACCGCTCCTTCTTTGGTGATGATCAGTTGCAAAAAGTTCAGCACATTTTTACCGTATAATTTACTCGCATCGCTGGGCATGGTTGATTGCAAGCTGGAATTCCCGATAATACTGACCCCATTATAGTTTACCGTTTCATTATTTTTTGTCACAGGTGTATTTCCTCCGGTAGCCGCTGCAAGATCGATAATGACAGAACCGTTCCGCATGGCCTGTATCATTTCTTCCGTGATCAGCACCGGCGCTTTTTTCCCGGGGATCTGTGCCGTCGTAATAACGATATCAGCTTTGGCAATACTCTCCGCGATCTTTGCTTTTTGCCGCTGCATAAAATCCTCTGATTGCTCCACGGCATAGCCACCGGCCTTGCTGGCATCGGCAGCACCTTCTA
>DASYLC010000189.1:0-6857 GCA_036009775.1 Chitinophagaceae bacterium | reverse complement strand
ACTAACCCGTTCCCGATGACCATGTATTGTAAATTACCTGTTGAAATAGTTTACCGGGAGAAAGATAACAATTATGTAGTAACCAGGGGAGACCCGCCTGTTATTCCGGTTTGGTGGAGAAAATGATCAACCGGGTTGGATGGAAATTCCTGCCGGAAGATCTCAAAAGACCGTTTGCCCATTTCTTCCCAACGGCCTCTCTGTTGCCATGCTTTTTCCAATGTTTCACTGATCGCCTCAGGTGTTACAGTTAAAGCGATCCAGCCGTTCTGTCCTTCTTTTATCCATGAGGGCATATCGCCAACATTGCTTACTACCAGTGGTCTTGCCATGGCCAGTGAATCCATAACAGTGATAGGCATAGCATCGATATGCGTTAGTTGCAATACCAGGTGTGTTTGTGCAATGGCTTCGCGGTAATCCGTAGCATTGCCTTTTAAAATGATCCTTGATTGCAGTTGGAGTTCGGTGATCAGTCGTTGAAGCAGTTCTTTATCACGGCCTTCTCCATACAGGTGAAGCTCAAAATTCCTGTTCTTCCATTCCCCGTTTGCCAAAGCCCGGATCAGCACATCCTGTGCCTTCCTTTCCGTATCCAATGCTGCAAATACGGAAAGGATATAGGTACTATCCACCACAGGGTAAGCAGTGGCTTTTTGTGGTGTGTCAAATGTCAGGGGATTAAATAATTTTTCCTGCCGGGGAATGCGAAGAGAATACGCCTCTTCCAGCGCCTGGAATATTTTGGGAGTATCTCCGAGGTTCTTTAAAGCCTTATCGGCCCATTTCTGGAGTAATAAGAATTTCCGCAGGGAGAATTTCTCATTCACATTATAATTGTGGTAGATCAGTATATACTCTTTTATCCTGCGGTACAATTTCTTAAAAGGTCCGTGCGCCACGTCTTTCCATCCTCCCTGGCTTACGATCACTAAATCGTATTCTTCAAACGGCACATCTGCAACAGCTTTATTTAATTTTATCTTACCAAGCAATGGCTGTTTTTTTATGTCTTCTCTTCCCGGAAGTAAAAATAATTTGCAACCCGCTATTTCCAGCTCCTTCATGCGGTTGGCTTTTCCTTCACTGTCAAAACAACAAACACCGGTTTTATAACCCTGGCGGGCGATGGCTAAAGCGGCCTGGTACCAGAGTTCTTCACTGCCTCCCCAGGCTGAACCATTCATCACGGATAAAAAAAGGATCTGTTTCATGCGGGGAAATGAAAGTGAGCGTACAATAGATCGTGTTTATTCTTCATAATTACCGGGTTGCTGTCCGCAGAACTTGCAGTGGCCCGGATCTGTGAAATGGGAGTTGCCGGGCGCTGATGGAACACAAATGTAAGCCCGGTTAATTAAAAAAGAGAAGCTGTTTTTCAAAACAGAATGGATTTACTAAATTACCCCTGATGGAGAACATGGACGCTATTACGGAGCAAAAGGTCTACGCAGTTTTTCAAAACCTGCATGCAATCATTGAAAGCAGCATACCCCGCAGCAATTACCTGCTCGAAGGAAAATTGGGGCTGGTGTTGTATTATTTTTCACTCTATGAGGCCTTTGGTGAAATGGATCATGCAAATAAATGTATAGAGTTACTGGAAGAGGTCATGAACCAGGAAGACGAAGAACCTGCTCCCCTGTCAGGAACGGGTTTTGCGAACGGAACGGCCGGGCTGGGTTTTTTATTATTCCTGTTGCAAAAAAAAGGACTGATCGATATCGATCTGCAGGAGGAATTGAAAGAACTGGATGAATCATTGACAACACAGGCCCTCCGGCAAATTGAAGAAGAGCGGAATGACTATTTGCACGGCGCCATGGGGATCATCCATTATTTTTTGACCCGGATCGATGAAGAGGATATGCGAAAAAGGGTGGAATTACTGGTAACGGCTTTTTGTAGTAAAGCCGTCTTACAGAAGGAAGGAGTTTGGTTCCGGAATTTTATTATTGATGCAAAGGAGAAAGAAAGGATCGACCTTAGCCTGTCACACGGTAATGCCGGATTCCTGCTGCTCTTGCTGAATGTGCTGGAAACAGGTATTCTTGAACAAGGAATAAAAGATATCATTGAAAAAGGGATCGGGTTTATTATCAGCCAGCAAATGGAACCCAACCCTGCACAGGGCCAATATGCTGTTTTCCCTTTTTCGGTGCATAGCCGGAACAGGACGGATCAATTTTTTTCCCAGCGTCTTGCGTGGTGTTATGGTGACCTGAATATCGTTTTATTATTATACCGGGCCGCTGCGCAATTAGAGCAACCAGGATGGAAGGAAATGGCGGACCATATAGCGGAACAAACGATACAAAGAACAGGGCCGGGATCCACGCTTGCGGAAGATTCACATTTTTGTCATGGAACATCGGGGCTGGCGCAGTTTTATAAAAGATTATTTGCCATTACGGGGGATAAAAAATTCAGCGAAGCCGCGGATCACTGGATCGGTCAAACAGTAAGCAACGCAGAAACGGAATGGAAGAAAAATAAATATACCGGTAAAGAGTGCAGCATTTTAAGCGGTTTGCCGGGTATCAACCTTGTATTATTATCCTGTATCAGTAAAAACGAATTGACCTGGAGCAGGTCCTTATTATTATGAGCCAGTCAACTGCCGGATCGTCCTTTCAGTTTTTAGATCAGCTGGTGTTGCGTACACCGGCCATTCCGTTTGTGCCGCTGCTGGATGAAGAGAAAGTGAACGGGCTGCTGTTGAATACTGATTTTCTGGAAGCGATCTACCTGGCTTCACCCGTTCTGTACAATGAATGTATCCGTTTAAGGGATGGACAGATACAGGATGAGAAAGAAGCTCAAAAAATAAGAACATCGCTGATCAAATACTTTCAGCGGATGTATAGCCGCAGCACGCCCTTTGGTTTGTTTTCAGGATGTTCCCTGATAAACTGGGGCGAAAGCGATACGAATATCATCCTGCCTTCAGATAGTTTTTTACGGAGTACAAGATTGGATATGCATTATCTGTGTGCATTGGGCCAGCATTTGTCTTCGGTACCTGCCATAAAAGAGAGACTGCTGTATTTCCCGAATAACAGCGCCTATAAAATGGGGAATGAAGTAAGATATGTTGAGTACAAATACATGGAGGGGAAACGTGTACACCAGATCAGTTCGGTCCTTCATTCGGATTATGTCGATGCGGTGCTTAAAAAAGCCACCGCCGGGGCTACCACCGGGGAAATTGCAAACTTACTGGTCGAACAGGAAGCAGTATCGGAAACAGAAGCCCTGGAATTCGTGGATGAACTGATCGCAAGCCAGTTGCTGGTCAGTGAACTGGACCCGGCGATAACAGGGGATGAATTTATATACCAGTTATTGGCCTCTTTACGTAGGATCAATTCACCGGCATCCGCGATTATTACGGATATCATCCATACACTGGAGGAGATGGTCGGGTTGCTCGGGGAAATAGATGCCAATCGTCATAATGGCGCGGAAATATACAGGTCCGTCATTGATAGAATAAAATTGTCCGGTGTTCCTTTCGAGGAAGGCAAACTTTTCCAGGTGGATATGTATAATGCACCCGGGGAAAAAGTTGTGAGTAACACTATACAGGCAGACCTGTTGAAGAGTATTAACGTATTGGCTAAATTATTTTCAAATTCCGAAAATAAAAACCTCAGTTCTTTTGCCGAACGGTTCAGGAAAAGATATGAGGATCAGCAAGTGCCTCTGTTACATGTGCTGGATGCGGAAACAGGAATTGGTTATACCGAACAATCGGGTGCTAACCTTTCGCCGTTGCTGGATAACCTGGTGTTGCCTGCAGGTGAAAAAAGGGATGAATATGAAATTAAATGGAATAAGACAGAGCAGTGGCTGTTCGATCATTTATTAAAGAAGGAGAATGTAAAGGAACTGATCATAGAGGAGAAAGAGTTAGCGGATTTCACAACCGATCTCTCCCGGTTCCCGCCCTCGTTGTCTGTACTATTCAGCGTGGTGGAAGGGGATAAAATAGTTTTCAAAGGAAGCAGTGGTTCAAGCGCCGCTAATTTGCTGGGCCGTTTTGCGCATGCCGATGAAAAGATCAATGAATTGGTCCTGGCCATTACAAAACAGGAACAACTGATAAATGATGAGGTGGTCTTCGCGGAGATCGTGCATTTACCGGAAGACCGTGTCGGGAATATATTATTGCACCCGGCATTCCGGGATCATGAAATACCCTATCTCGCCAGTTCCTCCCTTCCTTCCGAAAAACAGGTCCTGTTGCAGGATATCATGGTCAGTGTAGCACAGGACAAACAGGTGCGTTTATTTTCCAGGAAGCTGAACAAAGAGATCATTCCCCGGCTGAGCAGTGCGCATAATTTTGGTTTCCGGTCATTACCTGTTTATCATTTTCTTGCCGATATGCAGACACAGGGATTGGTGAATGGATTGCTTTTTAATTGGGGAGCAATGGCCCGCCATTTTAATTACCTGCCCAGGGTTAGCTATGGGAATATCATTCTCTTTGAAGCTATCTGGCAATTGCGCAAGGCGGATATTGAGAAATTGATAACCGCGAAGCAGCCTGTACAGGAAGCGATAGCTGGTTTCCAGGCCCAATGGCAACTGCCAGGATTATTTGTGCTGGCCGATGGCGACAACGAATTGCTGGTGGATGTGGAAAGCAAAGAGTCGGCCGGTACTTTTATTAAAACCATTAAAGGAAGAAATTTTATCACCTTAAAGGAATTCCTCCCGCCAGCGGGTGCGGTGAAGGATGAGAATGGAATGTCATATAATAACCAGTTTGTGGCAGTGCTGATGAACAAGGAGAAAGTTTACCGGTCAGTCAACCCGACAGGTGTATATGAAGATACTGGTGAGAATACCACCAGGAATTTTTTACCCGGATCTGAATGGCTTTATTATAAGATCTACTGCGGTTCCAAAACAGCAGACGAGATATTGACGGATTGCCTGCGGCCATTGACAACAGAATTGCTGGGCAGGGGGCTGGTGGATAAATGGTTCTTTATCCGTTATTACGATACAGAATTTCATTTGCGGGTTCGGTTTCATATCCCCGATACGGCGAACCTTGGTAAAACAATGGAATTGTTCCTGAACTATTTGGAGAATGTGGAACAGGCCGGGCTTGCATGGAAGATACAGACAGATACCTACCAGCGGGAAGTGGAACGATATGGCAATGGTTTGATTGAACTGGCGGAGCAGCTATTTTTTGCTGACAGTGAAATGAAACTGGAATTTCTTTTATTGACCGGCGGTGATGAAAGGGAACGATACAGATGGCTCTGGGGTTTGCGGGGTGTGGATGAATTATTGAATGTCTTTGACTATTCTTTGGATAAAAAGTATGAACTACTGCAGGGTATCCAGGGGATGTTCGCAAAAGAGTTCAACGCCGATAAGGGATTTTACAGGCAGATCAACCAGCGGTTCAGCGATAACCGCTCACTGATACAAATGGCGATGGAGGACCCGGTCTCTCCTGGTAATGAAATGAAACCCCTGATCGGCATCTTTGATGCTCATAGAACGGAAATGCAGAAAATTGCAACGGCGATAGCCGGCAAAACCGGGCCGGATCTCACCGCCCTGATGGGCAGCTATATTCACATGAATCTTAACCGGCTCTTTCTTTCAGAACCCCGGCTGCACGAAATGGTGATATACGATCTCCTCTGTTCCTACTACCGTTCTGCTGTAAAAAGAAAAAAGGGGTAGCCCTTAATTTATTACCCATTGGTAATCAAGAGCTGTTATGATAGGAAGGGCAGGGTCACATGATTAGGGTACATGGTCTTTTTGGTGCTTTCTCTAGCTTTATGGAAATCAAAAACATTGATCATGGAAATGCAAAGACAACCAACACGGAAACTTGAGCTTAAAAAGAAAACAATTTCTAAATTAAGCCAGGTTCAAATGAACAGTTATGATGCCGGTAGCTGGACAACGATCAGCTATGGTACTGCGGTCTGCGGAACGATGTTCTGTCAAACAGACATCACCCGGACCAGCATCAGTATCAATCCGCCGTCTCACTAGTCTGCAGGGATGGTTTTTACCACTCTTTTTCAAAAAAATCACCCTATTGGGCGAGACGGATTTTTTCAGAAATACCTAGTTTTATAATCATCAAAAACCGTTAATCATGGAAATGCAAAAACAATCAATCAGAAAGCTGGAACTCAAAAAGAAAACAATTTCTAAATTGAGCCAGGGTCACATGAACAGTTATGATGCAGGTAGCTGGACAACGATCAGTATTGTTCAAACAGCAGGTTGCGTAACCCAGGGCTGTGGTTCAGACTTTACCAGGACCAGCATCAGTATCAACACTGGTCACTAAGAATGACAGGGGTCTCTTTTGGCACTCTTGTTTAAAAAATTCACCCTATTGGGCGAGACGTTTTTTTTGCAGACTTCCATAGCTTTATGGACATCAAAATTCATGAATCATGGAAATGCAAAAACAACCGATGAGGAAACTGGAACTCAAAAAGAAAACAATTTCTAAATTGAGCCAGGGTCAAATGAACAGTTATGATGGGGGCAGCTGGACCACGATCAGCATAGCCACTGGAGGCTGTGTAACATTGGGATGTCAAACCGACTTCACCAGGACCAGCATCAGCATCAATCCAACTCACTAGGAACAAGGGGGTGTTTTTTGTTTAAAGCAAAAGCACCCTTTTGTTTATCCAGCCCATCCCTCCCGGTCCAGGCTCCTGTACTGTATGGCTTCTGCCAGGTGTTCCGGTCTTATTTCATCGCTTTGCGACAGGTCGGCAATTGTTCTCGATACTTTTAAGATCCTGTCATAAGCCCGCGCAGAAAGATTTAATTTTTCCATCGCCACTTTCAAC
>DASYLC010000188.1:0-7196 GCA_036009775.1 Chitinophagaceae bacterium | reverse complement strand
GGCATCACCTGACGATAAAATGGTGATCAAATATCATCATTGCGGCCAGGTGGGAAAGAACAGGGTAATTACCATAAAAGATGCACAGAACAAGACGCTGAAAGAATTTCGTTACGTGGATGCGGCCACTCCTGTTTCCGCGATGGAAATAAAATTAAAAGAGATCCTGAACCTGAAAAAAAGCAGCATCCTGAAATTGTATTACACCTCCAGTGAATTGCCAAATGGAAGGATACTGGCTTCGCTTAGCACCGCTACGGCAAATATGACGAAGCTCTGAGCCAGGCAGAAACCTGCCGGAAAAATAAAAGGTCCTGTTCACTAAGCGAACAGGACCTTTACGTATTCAATTCATCCTTTTATAACTAGTTATTCAAGTAAGCATTGCTGCCTACGTATGTATTCAATTCATCCCTGCTTGCCTGGCTGGCAAGTATATCGTAAAACTGGGTATAATTAGCAGGGTCGGTCAGATTACCATATACCAGTTTCGTCAGCTCCAGCCTGTTGTTCTCGGCACTCACCAGCTGGATCAGCTGCCTGGCCTGTGCAACGGTGAAATAATTGGTCTCTACATTAAAGGCATTCGTAAGATTGCTCATTTTGGCACCGATGCCGAAAGTAAGCTGGATATTCCTGTACAAACTATTGAATTCAGTGTCGGTCATCGGGGTCTTGACCCATGTACCACCACCGCTGTATTCATTGGCATAACGGACCCACTCATTCCTGTTGGTACTGCTGGCGAACAGGTCGGACATCACCGCGTAATTATTCCGGTCGACGACATTATCATAACCAATTTTCGCCAGTGAAAGTCTTTCTGATTCACTGTTGATCAATAACAACAATTGTCTTGCCTGTGTGGCAGTGAAATAATTATTACTGTTCTCAAAGGCTGCCTGAACGAGGCTATAACGTGAAGAAGCGCTCCAGGCAGCGTACACATTGTTATATAAACTATTGAACTCCGCTGTTGTCATTGCCACGCCCGCGCCCGTACCACTACCGTATTCACCCGCATAACGGGCCCACTCGTTCCTGGCGGAACTGCTGGTGAACAGGTCAGACATTACCGTATAATTATTCTTGTCAACGATATTATCATAGCCGGTTTTTGCCAGCTCTAACCTGTTTGACTCACTGTTGATCAGCATCAGCAATGTTCTTTCCTGTGTCGCTGAAAAATAATTATTGCTGTTCAGGAACGCCGTATTAATAAGGCTATATCTTGAAGAGGTGGTCGACACGGCTGAAACTTTACTGTACAGGCTGTTAAATTCCGCATTCGACATGGCCATGCCTGTATTCGTTCCGGTATTATTATAACTATATACAAAATCGGCAAGGTCGTTCCGGTTGGACTGTGAAGTAAACAGGTCATTCATCACGGTATAATTGGTACGATCCGTCAGCACTTTATACGCAGTCTTTGCCAATATTAATCGATTGCTCTCATTGTTCACAAGCTGGATCAGTTGCCTTGCCTGCGAAGCCGTAAAATAATTATCACTGGTTGTAAGAGCAGTGTTGACAGCATTATAACGTCCTGTTGTACTGGTTTGATAAGATACAGACTGGTAGAGCTTATTGAACACTGTGCTGGTCATGGCCACGCCGGTGTTATTATTATTATTCACATCATAGGAAGCGATATAGGTCCTGAGCTCTGTCCGGTTGGAATTTGTATTCAATAACTGGACCACCTGGTCATACTGCTGACGGTCGGTAATGCCCCTGTACGCCACTTTAGCCAGGTAAAAACGCTCCTGTTCTGTACTGACCAGCTGGATCAGTTGCCTTGCCTGCGCCGACGTGTAATAATTAAAATCTTTCGTAAAAAAATTGCTGAGGTAATAATTCCTGTCGCTGTTATTTGTTTCCGCCAGTACTTCATTGTAAATCGTCTGGAATTTTTGATTGGAAATAGGAGTATATGCATTTCCGTTATCATCATCGTCTTCATCCACAGGCAGTCTAGCTATATAACTATCCAGGCTATTCCTGTTGGCAGTACTGTTGAGCAGGTTACGCACCAAAGAAAAATTAGCAGGGTCGGTAACTCTTGTATAGGCATTTTTTGCCAGCGCTAACCGTAAACTCTCTGTATTCACCAGCTGTATCAACTGGCTGGCCTGTTTGGATGTGAATCTTTTATTCGTGTTCGTAAATTCATTCTCGAGGTAGGCAGCTCTTGATGCAGAGGATACTTTATTCCTGGTGGCTGTTAATAGCTTATTAAATGCCGCTGTGGATATAGCAACTCCGGTTCCATTATTACGTACGTTCTTTTTCTCCGTCATACTTACAGCCCCGGTAGAATTGATAGTAATATCCAGATCGTACCCTTCCCGTAATGTGAAGCTCGTATTGACTGAAGAATTTCTGTTGTTATTAATATTTGAACGTGTCACCTGCAGGGTATGCTGCCCGATGGAAAGATCGCTGATCACCACCTCCTGCTCAGCCAGCGTAGTGGCATTACTGATCGTGTAATTCCGGCCATCCACGGCAATTTGTTTGTTTCGGTTGCCGGTGACATTTATCGTAACTGTTTGAGAATACGCTATACCTGCTACGACACATGCGCATAGCAGGAAGAATAATTTTTTCATATAAGATCTGTATTTGAGATTAATCGAAACTTATCGTGGTGATAATCCAATGATTGTACCAATCGTATAAGTAACTGTCTCTCATGGATATCAATGATAAATGAGCAATAAAGAGACGGGATAACCAGAACATGTAGAATATTATCCCCGTATAGCGACAAAAAAAGCTTTGCGAACCGCAAAGCTTTACAAAATGATGTTGAATAAAATTATTTCCCGAACTGTTTCCGGATCACATTCAATGCGCCACCAGCCCTGAACCATTCGATCTGCTGTTCATTGTAGGTATGATTTACAGTAACCGTATCGATCGATCCATCTTTATGATTCAGTATGACCGTAAGCGGCATACCGGGTGTAAAGGTTTTAAGTCCTGTGATATCAATGCTGTCATCCTCCTGCATTTTATCATAATCCTCTTTATTGGCAAAGGTCAATGCCAGCATACCCTGCTTTTTTAAGTTGGTCTCATGGATCCTTGCGAAACTTCTTACCAGTATCGCCCGCACCCCTAAATGTCTTGGTTCCATCGCCGCGTGTTCCCTGGAAGAACCTTCTCCATAGTTCTCATCACCTACTACGATACTGCCGATACCCGCTGCTTTATAAGCACGGGCCGTAGCCGGTACAGGTCCATATTCACCGGTCAGCTGGTTCTTGACAGAATCCGTTTTTTCATTGAAATAGTTGATCGCACCGATCAGCATATTGTTGCTGATATTATCGAGATGCCCGCGGAATTTCAACCAGGGACCTGCCATGGAGATATGATCCGTGGTACATTTTCCTTTTGCCTTGATCAGTAATTTTATTCCTGTAAGATCTGTTCCTTCCCAGGCCGCAAATGGTTCGAGTAACTGTAAACGTTTTGAATCAGACGCCACTTTTACCTGGATAGCGCTGCCGTCTCTGGCAGGAGCCTGGTAGCCCGCATCTTCAACGGCAAACCCTTTGGGAGGTAATTCAAATCCAACTGGTTCCTTCAGCAATACCTGTTCCCCGTTCGCATTGGTCAGTTTATCTGTAAGCGGGTTAAAAGCGATCGTTCCTGCAATGGCCATCGCTGTTACGATCTCGGGACTTGCCACAAAAGCATGGGTGCTTGCATTACCGTCATTTCTTTTTGCAAAATTCCTGTTGAAGGAAGTGATGATCGTATTCTTCCGGTTAGGATCATCAATATGCCTTGCCCATTGACCGATACAGGGACCGCAGGCATTGGCCAGCACCACACCACCTACTTTTTCAAACGTATTGATAAACCCGTCCCTTTCTATTGTAAACCGCACCTGCTCACTACCGGGCGTGATCGTAAATTCTGAATTGGCCTTTAATCCCTTGCTCATTGCATCTTCAACGATGGAGGCAGAACGGCTGATATCTTCATAAGAAGAATTCGTGCAACTACCGATCAATGCCACTTCCAGTTTGGCAGGCCATCCATTTTCTTTCACAGCAGCCGCCATTTTAGAAATAGGTGTGGCCAGGTCCGGTGTAAAAGGACCGTTTACATAAGGTTCGAGTGTATTGAGATCGAGTTCCAGTAACTGGTCGTAATATTTTGCCGGGTCAGCATATATTTCCGCATCGGGACGCAAATGTTCTTTGATACCATCTGCCAGTGCCGCCACTTCTTCACGACCTGTAGCTTTCAGGTAGGCACTCATCTTTTCATCATAGGCAAACAAAGAACAGGTGGCCCCGATCTCCGCGCCCATATTACACACGGTTCCTTTTCCTGTTGCGCTCATGTTGTCTGCTCCCTCACCAAAATATTCGACGATCGCACCGGTGCCGCCTTTTACGGTCAGCTGGCCCGCTACCCAGAGTATAACATCTTTACAACTTGCCCAGCCATTCAGTTTTCCGGTGAGTTTCACCCCGATCACTTTCGGCATTTTCAATTCCCAGGCCAGGCCGGCCATTACATCCACGGCATCCGCTCCACCCACGCCGATCGCCACCATTCCGAGTCCGCCTGCATTGGGTGTATGTGAGTCGGTCCCGATCATCATCCCGCCCGGAAATGCATAATTTTCCAGCACTACCTGGTGAATGATCCCGGCGCCGGCTTTCCAGAAACCGATGCCGTATTTATCAGAGATCGAAGAAAGAAAATCATAAACCTCCCTGTTTGTCTCGATCGCCAGTTGCAGATCCTTTTTAGCGCCGATCTTAGCCTGTATCAGGTGATCGCAGTGAACGGTAGAAGGAACAGCCACGGTATTGCGACCGGCCGTCATGAATTGCAATAATGCCATCTGAGCTGTAGCATCCTGCATCGCTACCCTGTCCGGCGCAAAATCCACATAATCCTTTCCACGGCCATAAGCAGAACCGGGTAAAGCCCCGTGAAGATGGGCATAGAGTATCTTTTCGGTCAGGGTCAATGGTTTACCGATCAGTTTGCGGGCAGCAGCGACTTTACCGGGCAATTCGGCGTAAACTTTCTTGATGAGGTCGAGATCAAATACCATGAGTATAATTTAGAAGTTCGTAGCCAATATCCGGTGTTCATAGCAGGATCGCTTTTTGACCATTCATATTGGGCTGAAAGTGCTGCGAAGTTACTTAAATGAAAGGCTTAAAAAAAATGGCCGGGTAATAACTTTTCAGCGGGCGTCCGCCTTATTATATACCTAGTACTCCGCAGTACATCCCCCTAATATATCAAAATACAAAGCGAATAGTACCGGAAGGACAGAATAATGGGGCTACATTTAATTGTTGTGAAATCCATCCTAAGAAAAGCCCGTATTACAGGCCCTGCGATCGCTATTATTTTCGCCCTGCTTTGCTCCGAACCGGTCGCAGCGCAATCGCCGGTTGTACAATTTATGGCGAACTATATTACAGCCGCTTCCCCGGTGAATAGTTACACGGCCTTCCCCACCAGTCCCGGTACATTTTCCCTGTGCAACACTAATAACTATACCTATACCTGGAGTAACGGCACCAGTAACCAGCTCAAGCTTGCAAGTTTTACAGCTAACTCAAAAACCTATATAATATCAGGCACTCCCGGCGTACTCGTAAAACTCAGGAGAGTAAATAACCTGAACGTAACCGGGAACCGGAACATCCTTTATAGTGAGAGCACATTTGCAACAGCTACTTCCTGCGTTTCCGCCCCGAGACAGCTTGATTTCAAAGTGCCATACAGCGATGAGATGACAACTTTCCTGAATAATAACGTATTGAACCATGGCACGGATAATATTTTTACAAATGCCGGTAATGGCGACGGAAATAATAATAATATCGAACGGGTAGATGTTGTCTTTACGACAGGTATCTCCTCCGCTCTTCCATCCGATATGGGATTCATCCTTTGCGAAAGGGGGAATAATAATGCGCATGACGGATTTCGTATTGCCGCTATCCTGAGCAAAAATGCAGGTAACGACCCGACATCATTCGGCGCTGTCAGGAACTGTACCGCAGGTAACGGCACCAGCAACGGTAGTTGGGGACATCCGAGTATTGCCAATGGAAATAAACAGCTGGCCGCTTATATACTGCGAAAAGACGCCGCAGAACCCTACCTGCGGGTCTCATCGAATGTCAACCAGGAACTCGGTGGAGTATTTTTTTCGCTGACCGATCTTGGAGTGGCCGCCAACCAGATCATTTACGGCTATTCATTGATCGCTCCGGATGGGATCGCCAATCCAAGTTCAGCACAATTATTAAATACCAGCGATATTACTGTTTATCCTACTATTACGACCGAGGCCGCGGGCGGTGGATTGGACCTTATCGCCGTCAATACCTTTTTTGGAACTAACCAGGCGCTTGCCAGTTCACTGATCACGAATTTCAATGGCAGTACACATTCTGGAGATGTCATCCTGAATTGGAAACTCAATTCGATAGCCAATGGGACCAGGATCTCGCTGGAGCGTTCTGTTGATGCTGTATCTTTTTCCCCAATTCACAACTACACTTACGATGGAAACAGCACCGGATCTTTCAGCGATAAACCCGGACAAGGAAGGTTCTATTACCGGCTGGTGATAGAAACCGAAGCTGGTTCAAAAATAGTCAGTGCCGTTATACAGTTTAAAATTGAAAATAACGGTGGTGGATTTAGAATTTATCCTACGATCATCCGACCGGGAGGATCGTTGACCCTGGAGAATCTAGCTACCGGCCTGTATACAGCGGTGCTCCGAAACGGAATATCCTGCACCGTGTACCGGACAGTACTGAATGCCCGTAATGGTAAGGCCAACATCAATTTACCTGCAAAACAACTGAGCCCTGGTATTTACTACCTTGCCCTTGAAAAAGATGGAGGCCAGGTTTTTGGCCGTGAAAGAATAATCATCAGCAAATAAAAACCTGTTATTCGGTAAGGACTCAGTTTGAAATTTTTTCGTCCCACCGGGTGCTTCTTGTGCAATAGAAACCTTAAAGCGCTGGGAATGAAGGCTATATTTTGTCTGCAGGTATAGCAACCATGTGTAATCCATGTACTATCCATGTGTAAACCATGTATTCCCCCGTTTAAGAACACATGGATAGTACATGGTTGGTACATGGTTTAGAGTAGGTTCATCAACCCAAAGAGCCAATTTC
>DASYLC010000187.1:0-9557 GCA_036009775.1 Chitinophagaceae bacterium | reverse complement strand
TCTTGTGGGGTATGGCACTTCCGGACCGGCCCGGAGTACCAGGCTTGAAAAAAGCGGGACAAAACTTGCCGGGCAAAATACAATTGACTCGATCGGGGGTTTTGTATGGGAGAACAGCGCAACTATTCTTTTTTGTGATATGGATTCACCTGCTGACATATCCTGTAATAAAATGGGTAGCCCTGCTGCCCTGCCGCTGGAATTTTTTATTTCCGGTGGCGATAGTGGCGGTCCTGTTTTCCGGTATAAAGACGGTCAATTGGAGTTGATCGGGCTTTGTAAATCCTCTTCGATTGACGGTGCCCAACTTGCTAAAACCGGTTATTATGGACAGGTAATGAAAATAACACGGGTCTCCCCGTTCAAAAAATGGATCGAAAAGACCCTCAGCGACCAGCCTGTTAAAGTTCACTAAGTGCTGTTACTTACTGATTTAAATTAAACATTCTTGCTTTTCAGGCAGTTAAAAACCCGTGGACAAATATTAACACCTGTCCGGGCTGTTTTTTACCGTATTCCTGTAAATTCGTTGAAATCCAAAACTGCCCCTGGGAATTTTTTCAGTGGCATTTTTTATTGGCATGATTTTAACGGATAGTCAACGCCACCCGGAAAAAAGAACTGCTTCCGAAACGTTATTGTCCAATATTGGTTAATCCCGCACAAGCGGGACTGGTTAAACTAAGTAGTAATGAAGAAAAAGTTCAGCGGGTTCTACCTTCTTGTATCCTCTATTGTTATCACGATCCTGCATATCCCCTTTGCATTTGCGAAATCTGCAACGGGTTCTAAATTATTTGTGCGGTTACGTGACATTCCCGTCCAGGAGACAGTGAATCCTGCTCCTGCACCCATCCCTGCAAAGCGATCTGTATATGACAGCCTTCACCTCAGTTTGAAAGGATTGAGCCAGCAGGCATTTGATCTTGCGAAACAGGGTCTTAACAGGCTGGTGGAAGAAGGCAAACTCCTCAATGATTCCATTATTTCCATTATTGATTTCAGCCTGCCCAGCAATGAGAAAAGATTGTTCGTACTGGACATCAAAAACTACAAGGTCCTTTTTAATACACTCGTGGCACATGGACAAAATACCGGGCGCGAATGGGCCAATTCTTTTTCCAACCAGAATGAATCCCATAAAAGCAGTTTGGGTTTTTACACGACCATGGAAACCTATGAAGGTGGTAATGGCTATTCACTCAAACTCGAAGGCTTGGAACCCGGCATCAATGACAAAGCCTATGAAAGAGGTATCGTGATGCATGGTGCCGAATACGTATCACAGGAGCTGGCCAATGCCCGTGGATGGGTAGGCAGAAGTCATGGTTGCCCTGCAGTACCGGTACAACTCAACCGCCCTATCATAAATACGATCAAAGGAGGTACTTGTTTTTTTGTATATCACCCTTCATATATGAGTCGGTCGAGCATACTCTGACATTAAACCTTATCTTTTTATTGATCTTTCCACTTTTTTCTTGACAAAAAAGTGGAGCAAAAAGTCAAGGCGGGTCGATGCGTAAGAATCTGTTATCACGCATTTTCCTCAAACGACCCGCCAGTGGAAATCCTGATTTTGTAAGGGCTTAAGTTTGCAGACTCCGCTACGTGCTATGCGGAAAAACTGCAAGCGCTGATTTTTCGCCGTGAAGTGTCGTCTTTACCTCAACATTATACCTCGTCGAAAAATTCAGCGCATTTTGCACCCACCATAGCACGAAGTAACAGCTTGCACTAAAGTCTATGAACATTGAATCATTAAATCGTTGACCGCACAAACGGCGAAGCTTCGTTTGTGCGTGGCTTTTTTGACTACCTTTTTTTCCACAAAAAAAGGTAGAGAGGAATGTCAAGACAAAACTGGAAATGATAGTAAATAAAATAAATCCTCGTTATCATTAGCCGGTCTGGTAAGATCACTCAATCTTCCCTCTAAAATCTTCAATATTAAATGTTTACTTTTGAACCCAATAACAACTTATGCTCAAGATCGGCGTTTTTGGTGTGGGACATTTAGGCAAATTTCACCTGAACAACTGGAAAGAGATCCCGGACACCGAACTCGTTGGCTTTTACGATCCCCATGATGATACGGCCAAAGAAGTCTCAGAAAAATACCAGCTTCCCCGTTTTTTAGACCCCGATGCACTGATCGATGCCTGTGATGCCATTGATGTGGTGGCACCCACGAATTACCATTTCGATCTTTGTGAAAAAGCCATCAAAAAAGGCAAACATGTCTTTGTTGAAAAACCACTTGCCAATACAATGGACGAAGCCAGGCAACTGGTGAACTTCGTGAAAGAGTCAGGGATCAAATTCCAGGTTGGTCATGTGGAGAGATTCAACCCCGCTTTTCTCGCTATCAGGGGAATCGTACTGAATCCCATGTTCATCGAAGTACATCGCCTGGCACAATTCAACCCGCGGGGCACAGAAGTAAGTGTGATCCTCGACCTGATGATCCATGATATTGATATTATTCTCAGCATTGTAAAAAGTGATGTCAAGACCATCTCTGCCAGTGGCGTGGGCGTAATGACCGAAACACCGGATATTGCCAACGTACGGATAGAATTTCACAACGGCTGTGTGGCCAATCTCACCAGCAGCAGGATCTCGATGAAAAAAATGCGGAAGATCAGGTTATTCCAGAAAGATTCTTATATCGGGATCGATTTTCTCAACAAAAAAACGGAGATCATCAAATTAAAAGAACCGGGAGATTCCAACGTCTTTGCTTTTGATATTGAAACTCCCTCCGGTAAAAAGACCATCGCCATGGCCAACCCGGTGGTACCCGAAGTAAATGCTATCAAACAGGAACTTTCCGCATTTACCGATGCCATCGTCAATAATACAAGGACCATTGTGTCCGAAATGGATGGTTTTATGGCCATGGATGTTGCGCACCAGATCCTGGAGAAGATCGGCAACAATGTTATTACCCGCGGATGAGAGCCCCGAAGCAAATACCGGTTGCCTGGTATGCAGTGATCGACCTGGTCACCGCATCATTGGCCTGGGCAGCTTTCTATTTCATAAGGAAATGGTTGTTGAAAGAAACCATCACAGACCAGGGACAGATCATTTTAAATAATAAATTCTGGCTGGGTATCCTGTTCATTCCTTTTGGATGGCTGGCCTTGTACACGCTGGTGGGTGCTTACCGGCGATTGTATAAGAAATCAAGGCTTTTTGAATTCACGATCACGTTCATCTGCAGCCTGATCGGGTGCATCGTGTTGTTCTTTGCTTTTATATTGGATGATGTAGAAAACAACAGCTCCTATTTCTACCTCGCTTTTCTTTGTCTCTTTGCCGTTCATTTCTTCTTTACTTTCCTTGGCCGGTGGATACTGCTGAATATAGTCAAACGTCAATTACTGACCGGTAAAGTATTTTTCAATACACTGATGGTTGGCAGCCAGGATAATGCGATACGTATTTTTAAAGAAACAGAAAAGAACCTGCATGACGGAGGTTACCGCTATGCCGGGTTCGTTACACCGGATAGCAGCGGCAAGAACGGGATCCACAAACATATTCCCAAACTCGGTACGGCGGATGAACTGGAAATGATCATTGAAAAGAGTGATATCCGGATGGTCGTGCTGGCGATGGAAAAATTTCAGCAGCCGCTGCTGGAAGATATCATCAACCGGCTCAGTGAAAAAGATGTAGAGATAAAGATACAGCCCAATACGCTGGATATCCTCTCCGGTTCGGTAAAGACCAGCAGTGTAATGGGCGCTGCGCTGATAGACCTTCAGACCGGGCTGATGCCGGAGTGGCAACAAAACATTAAACGACTCGTCGATATCTCTATCGCTTTCTTCGGGATGATATTTTTATCTCCCCTGATGTTGTACGCGGCAATAAGAGTAAAATTTTCATCCGCGGGGCCGGTATTCTTTTCGCAGGAAAGGATCGGGTATAAAGGCAACCCTTTCCGGATGTATAAGTTCCGGTCAATGATCGATGCCGCGGAAAAAGACGGACCGGCTCTCTCTTCCGACAATGATCCCCGTATCACCAAATGGGGAAAGACCATCCGCAAATGGCGTATCGATGAATTACCTCAGCTATGGAATATCCTTGTTGGCGAAATGAGCCTGGTGGGGCCAAGACCCGAACGCCGCTATTATATAGAACAGATCATCGCCCGTTCACCCTATTATAAATACCTGCTGAAAGTAAAACCCGGTCTCACCAGTTGGGGGATGGTGCAGTTTGGCTATGCAGAGAATGTGGATGAGATGGTGGAACGGAGCAAATTCGACCTGCTGTATATTGAAAACATCTCGCTGGCGCTGGATTTCAAGATCATGATCCATACGTTGAGGATTATTTTTAAGGGGAAGGGGAAATAACAACAGGCAATAGACAATAAGCAATGACGGTTGACAATTGCAGGTTTATTCTTTATTTTTGATGAAACTCCAACCTTTTGAGAAAATTACTCCTCGTGGTCGTTGCCAATTGCCTGTTGCTTATTGCCAATTGTCAATACTGGCAACAAGAGGTCAACTATACGATCGATGTCTCGCTGAATGATACAGCACATACACTGGATGGCTTTGAAAAGATCGAATACATTAACAACTCCCCGGATACACTAAAGTTCATCTGGTTCCATGTCTGGCCCAATGCCTATAAAAATGACAAGACTGCTTATACCGACCAGGTACTGGAAAATGGAAGCACGGCTTTCTATTTTTCAGATAAAGAACAAAAAGGCTATATCAACCGCCTGGATTTTAAAGTAAATAATATCACCGCCCTTATTGAAGACCATCTTCAGCATATTGATATTATAAAGATCGTCCTGCCTACCCCGCTTCGACCGGGACAACGAATAACGATCTCCACGCCTTTCCATGTCAAACTGCCCTATAATTTTTCAAGAGGTGGTCATGACGGACAGAGCTACCAGGCCACTCAATGGTATCCCAAACCGGCCGTCTATGATAAAAATGGCTGGCACCCGATGACCTACCTGGACCAGGGAGAGTTCTATAGTGAGTTCGGAAGCTTTGACGTACGGATCACAGTGCCGAAGAATTATGTAGTAGCCGCAACAGGAGAGTTGCAAAATGCAGAAGAAAAAGAATGGTTGAAAACAAGAAATTCTTTTAGCTGGGAACCTATCAAAGGAAAAGAAAAAACAACAGGGGGACAATTAAAAACAACCTACCAGCTTTTCCCGGAATCAGCAACGGAGATAAAAATTCTCCGCTACAAACAAAATAATATCCATGACTTCGCCTGGTTCGCCGATAAACGTTTTGTCGTTAATTCTGATACCTGCCGTCTTGCATCGGGTAAAGTGATCAATGTATATACATATTATACACCGAAATATAGCGTAGCCTGGAAGAATAGTGTTCAGTTTTGCAAAGATGCTTTACGGCATTATTCTTCACTGGTCGGCGAATATCCTTATTCCATCGTGCAGGCCTTGCAGAGACCCGATAACCTGGGCGGTGGCATGGAATATCCAACCATCACGTCTATTTCACCGGATGCTAATCCCAAATCGTTAGACAATACTATTGCCCATGAGATAGGTCATAACTGGTTCTACGGCATCCTCGCCAGCAATGAAAGAGAACATCCCTGGATGGATGAAGGGATCAACAGCTATTATGATGATAAATATAAGGTGGCCAAATATGGTACCCAGATCAAATTAGAGCGATTGGCTTTTGAAACAAAGGCTGTTACAAAGACCGATCAGCCGATCGAACTCCCTTCTGAAAAATACAGTGAATCCAATTATGCGCTGGTGGCTTATTATAAAACAGCCGAATGGATGCGCTACATGGAATCGGAGTTGGGAACAGAAGCCTTTAACAAAGCGATGCAGGAATATTATCGCCGCTGGCAATTCAAACATCCGCAACCGGCAGATTTCAAAAAAGCAATGGAAGAAAGCAGCGGGAAAAACCTGGATTCTGTTTTTTCTTACCTGACTAAAACAGGAACCCTTCCCAGTCAGCAACGAACAGGAACAAAGACCGCTTTTTTATTCAGCCTGAGGTCGCTCTCTGACTACGGAAAGAACCCGGCAAAAGACCTGATCCTTTTTGGTCCCGCTATCGGTGCGAATAGTTATGACAAATTAATGCTGGGGGCTTTCGTGACCAATATGAAACTCCCCCCTCCCGGTTTTCAGTTCCTGCTGGCGCCGATGTATGCAATAAGTTCCAAAAAACTTACAGGTCTTGGATTTGCTTCCTATAGTTTTTACCCGGATAAGCTATTCAAGAGTATTGATATTGGCGCCAGTGCTTTTATGTTTACCGGCGATCAGTTCACTGATGAGGATGGAAGCAAAACTTTTTTAGGATACACCAAGATCGTACCGGGCATCAAATTCAGTTTCAAAGAAAAGAACCCACGTAGTAATTTTAACCGTTATCTCCAGTTCAGATCATTTTTGATCAGTGAAGAAGGTCTGCGTTTTTACCGGGACACACTTATTACCCAACCGGGACCCGATACCACCATTACAACCAAACACCGCACTATTGAGGAGAGCAGAACATTGAACCAGTTACGATTGGTGATCGAGAATAACCGGGTGCTCTATCCTTACCGCGGTGAGCTGAAGATCGAACAGGGTGAAGATTTTGTCCGTGCCGGTTTTACAGGGAATTACTTTTTCAATTATCCAAAAGAAGGCGGGTTAAAAGTGAGGCTCTTCGCGGGTAAATTCTTTTATATCGGTTCAAGGACCTTTACGAAACAATTCGCTACCGACCGTTATCACCTGAACATGACAGGAGCCAATGGCTACGAGGATTATACCTACAGCGATTATTTTGTTGGCCGCAACCGCTTTGACGGTATCTGGAGCCAGCAGATCATGGAAAGGGATGGTGCTTTTAAAGTACGGACGGACCTGCTGGCCGATAAAGTAGCCAAGACGGATGACTGGCTCATAGCTGCCAATTTCAGTACAACGATCCCAAAAGCTATCAACCCCCTCAACTTATTACCTATAAAGATCCCGCTGAAATTATTTTTTGATATCGGCACTTATTCCGAAGCCTGGAAACAAAAGGCTGAAACAGATCGTTTTCTTTTCGATGCCGGTATACATATACCGCTGCTGAGAGAGACGATCAATATTTACATACCGCTTATCTACAGCAGTGTGTACGGCGATTATTTTAAATCGACGCTTGCCAAAAAAGAACGGTTCTGGAAAAAGATCTCTTTTTCGATCGATATTTCCAATTTCAGTTTCCGGAAAATTGACCGCAATTTTAATTTCTGATGAGTGACCCGTATAAAATAGTTTGGCTCCGGCACGAAGAGATCGATAAGGGTAAATGGGATGATTGCATCCACAAAGCGCATAACGGGCTGATCTATGCCTATTCTTTTTATTTGGATACAATGGCTGTTCACTGGGACGCACTGGTGATGGGAGATTATGAAGCAGTGATGCCGCTGACCTGGAATAAAAAATATGGTATCAAATACCTTTATCAGCCATTCCTGGCTGCCCAGCTGGGCGTATTTGGCGCAGCCACAACCTGGGAATTGGTAAGCTCTTTTATCCGGGTAATCCCTGCTTCATTTCGTTTTGCTGAAATTTCACTGAACAGTAAAAATAATCCTGTGTACCCGGTGGGTCTGTCAACCGACAGGATCAATCATTTGCTTGATCTGAACAAACCATATGAAACCCTCCGTTCCAATTATGGGGAGAACATCCGCCGAAATGCCCGAAAAGCTTCCCAGGCCGGTTGTTTCGCAGAAAAAGAATTTGCTGTTGAGAAAGTGATCGAACTGGCTGCTGAACAAATGAAGAGCCAGGGCAATGAAGAAAAAGAGAATATTGAACGTTTCAGGAAACTCTTTCAATACCTGCATCCCCGCCAGATGGCTATGACCTATGGGATATTTTCTAATGAAAATAAATTACTGGCATCCGCCGTTTTCTTTTTCTCTCACAACAGGGCCTATTATATTTTGGTGGGTAATCATCCGGATGGAAAATCAAGCGGGGCTTCCCATGCACTGATCGATACCTTTATAAAAGACCATGCGGGGAAAGATATGTTGCTCGATTTTGAGGGTTCAGATATCCTCAGTCTTGCGCAATTTTACCGGGGGTTTGGAGCTATCGAAGAAAAATATCCCGCGATCCGGATCAACAGGCTTCCTTTCTATTTGAGATGGTTGAAATGAACGGCGTCTGACTCCTGAGTAAAACGAAGGATCAAAGAGCGTCTGACACGTCAGACGCAATCTCCTAACGCTTATTAAGTATCGCTTCAGCCAACATAAGATCGATCGGCCGGGTGATCTTAATATTATCCTCCTCTCCTTCCACTATCGATACTTTCATCCCGTATGCTTCCACTACCGTAGCTTCATCCGTGAACTTATCCTTATAATCGATCTGGAAAGCAGGCAATAATATCTTGCTGTGAAAGGTTTGCGGGGTTTGTACCAGGAGGACCTTATCTCTTTCCAATGCTTCATTGCCTTCTTCCGTGAGCAACCGTATACTATCTTTTGAATGAATGACAGGGATTGCTGTCCCTGTTTCCACCGCTTGATCATAACAACGGTGAACCAGATCTTTGGTCAGGAGGCAGCGGACGCCGTCATGCACAAAAACGATCGCTTCTTTATCGACCAGGGCAAGTCCATTCTTAACCGATTGAAACCTTGTATCACCTCCGGCCGTTATTCTCACTCTTTCTTTATCGAAATAAGCATCAATGATCTCCTGCCCCATATCGGTATACTCAAGCGGAAGCACAAGAATGATCTGCAGATTGTCATAGGATTCCAGGAAGGTTTTCAGCGTGTAATACAAGACTGGCTTATCTTTCAGCAACATGAATTGCTTGGGAATGGCGCCCCCCATCCGGGTTCCTGTACCACCTGCTACTACGATCGCATATTTATTCATGGCAGCAAAGGTAAAAAGAAATGCTATGCGACTGTCAGCGTCGAATAGTAAGAGGTTTCAGTGTATAGATATTGCCGTTGGTATGACGTGCTTTAACACAAAAGAAGTTCACATCAGTCCCCGGTGCAGCAGTATTGTACGCCGTAATGGAAAAAGGAGTTAACCCTTCTCCGGTACAATTGGCTTCCAGGATATCGCCCTCAGCATTCTCAGTCATTATAGTAAAAGAAATAATTTCAAAAGAAGGATTGACGGCCTTGAGATAATACCCTCTATTCCCTCCTGTACCACACACAATACCATTTAAACTTGGCGAACTGGTATCATCAACTCTAGTCATATTACATTGGGCAGTGTCCCTCATCAACACAACACCCTCGAGAATATAGGATTTACACTGGGCATCGGCTACAATAGCCATTATTTGGAGCGATACAATTAAAATGATGGAACGCATCGAAGAATGAACGCAGTACCCGGAGGTTTATTTTGTAAAGATTTGTTTAAAAACAAGATGCCTATTTTCCAGGTTCTACGAGACTTCCAGGTTCTCCAGGTTCTGCGAGACTTCCAGGTTCTGCGAGACTTCCAGTCTCGCAGTGCTATTCTATTGCTT
>DASYLC010000186.1:0-18913 GCA_036009775.1 Chitinophagaceae bacterium | reverse complement strand
ATGGAGCCAATATACCCACTGCAATGATCTCTTTACAAAATGGGAGAACAAGAAGGTGTTTTAACATAAACCCTGATGGCACGCTGGTGGAAGTGGTATGTCCCGATATCATAATCGTAGTCCAGTCATCAGCAACTTATTAAGGTATTATCCATATAACAGGCGGTGCCTGGCCGGACCGCCTGTTATAATTTTGTATTACCCGTCTTCCCAGTTGCGGGAAATAATTTTAAACCGCTAAATTTATAGGATCAAATCTATGCGCAAATGAAAATACCGTGCCTGTTGCTGCTCTTCTTTTTTCCCTTGCTTTCAAACGCCTCTTTGACCGATAGCCTGCCTCCCAAAAAGAACCTCAGCAGGATACAGCTCAGCAATGGCTCCTTTATCAATGGTTATATACTCCGGGCCGATGACAGCAGTATCACCCTGGTTCGAAAAGAGAACTGGAAGAAACAACGGTATGATCAAACCGAACAGTTAACAGCGGAAAATATTACGGGTATCACTAAGAATTTTAAGAATGGGCTGACAGCGGGCGAAGGCATCCTGGTCGGCGGGATCGCGGGGATCGTAATGGGATTCACACTGGGGCTTACGCAGCATTGTGACGACCCGAACAATGAATGTGATTTTTTTAACCGGCTTTTCTCCACAAAAAGTTTTACCGCCTCTCTTATACTGGGGTCGGGTTTCGGGCTGGGCGGAATGTTTTTGGGCATCTTCTCCAAAAAGAAAGATAAGGTCCATTATAATATCAATGGCAACAGGAATAATATCCGCACTAATAAAATTGGCCTGGCATTCTAACGGGAAAAAGCAAGCTACTTTCTCAACCCGTTCACTTTTTCCCGCAATGCATTGAAGAAACGGTTGCGGTCCTTCTCCCCGGTGCGGCTGATCAATGCGGAGCGGCTGAGCAATGTGTCAAAAGAGCTCATCGCTTTGGAAGAAAAACGGGGGTCCCTTGTAAACAGGTAATGAAATACACTATAGGTAACCATGGACAGGGATTGATCATCCAGTTTTATCACCATAGTATTATTGCCCAGTATCAGTTCGTTGACATAGAACTGGATCGATGCTTTATGCGACACTTCAGCTGCTCCCGGCATGAACTTCACTCCTTTCTCCGCCTGTAGTTGCAGGTGATCCAGCCACTGGTGAAAAGAATCCACCACAGTTTTAAGATCTTCCGCTGATTGGAAATTACCGGCATCACGGTAATAAGCGATCTGGTTGATGGTACTGTGGATGCTTTCCAGGTTCCATAATTCAACAGAATTGATCTTATTATGCTCTTCAAGTACCTGCTGACCGATGACAAAACAATCGTTATAAGGGAACTCCGCAAATGAAAATATTTTATTACTGAGCTGTGGCTGGTTATTGATCGTCTTTGACCAGAAGAATGTTTTGAAAGCCGCCAGCTCGGGGAAAAGATAAAAATACCAGATCGGCGCATCCTTGCACAGGTAAAAGATCTCTTTTGTTGCGAAGGAATTAAAATACCGGAACTGTTGCAGCATCGCATTCATGTACTCTACAAACTCACCGGGTGTACTGTTCATGCCCGGGGCTTCAAAAAGCACCGACTCATTCTGCAATTGCAGCAGCAGGTCCAGCGAAAGATGGTAGTGCTCACAGATCTTTTTCAGTTCAATCAGATCGATGGCTTTCTCTCCCCTGATCCGGCGGTAGACGCTGTCGGCACTCAGGTCCAGCAGATCGCCCAACTCCTCGACCAGGGAAAGGTGAACAGGCAGTTTCTCTTTCAATATAGTGAATAGCTGCTGTTGTATCTCGTTGTTCTTCATTGGAAAGAAAATTACGGAAAATCCATAAACAGGGTAGCTTTTTTTACGGTTACACGCCAAAAACAATGAATAGCCCGTAAGAATTTGCAATAACTGCTTCCTTTTAAAATTTGCTTAACAGGATAAACCGGTTTCCCGGTATTAGTTTTCCTTAACAGGCAATACTCAATTAGTACAGCGGTATTAGAAAAATAGTTTTGGTCATTCAACAAAACCGATGACCATGACGAAAATAAAATTCAAATCCGGATCATCTTCGCTGTTCTTTCAATCGCTTGACAGGGAGATCAGGCAATTATTGACCGGGACCGGCCTGCTGGCAAAAGCAAAAAGAACGCTTTGGATCAAAATGGTATTTTATTTTTTATTACACGCCAGTTCTTACCTGGTGCTGTTCCTTGCACATCCCGTAGGAATACCGGCGCTTATCCTTACCTACCTGTTCATCGGTATTTCAGGGTTATTACTGGGATTCAATGTCTCGCATGACGCATTGCATGGTTCCTTCTCAAAGAATAAAAAGATCAATCACTGGCTTTATCACGTTTCTTTTAATGTCCAGGGCATCAATGCCTATTTGTGGAAGATCCGTCATCAATCTTCTCATCATATCTTTCCGAATGTAGATGGTTGTGATGCGGATATTGACGATAACCCTTTTATCCGGCTTTCCCCACAGCACCGGTTGCGGAAATACCAGCGATACCAGCATCTCTATTCTTTCCTGGTGTACTGTTTTTATACCCTGCATTGGCTGCTGTTCAAAGATGCACTCTACCTGTTTAAGAAAAACGTAGCCAACCTGCAAAAGAAAAAGCATTCCTTAAAACAAAAAATCTTATTCTTTGCCTGGAAAATAGCGTACCTGTTTATTTTGTTGATCCTGCCCGTACTGACAGGTTATTCCTTTACGGAGGTGCTTCTTTGTTTTTTCATCATGCACGTGGTCAATTCCCTGTGTTTTATCCATTTCCTCATCGCTACACACCTGTGTATGGAAACTCTTTTTCCCGAAACCGATGAAAATGGCTTTCTGCCGGATGACTTTTATACGCATCAGCTGGCCACTTCACTGGATTATGCGCCATCGAGCAGGATCTTCAACTGGTTCTTGGGTGGATTCAATGCGCATGCTGCACACCATTTATATCCAAAATTGCCGCATACGGTCTATCCTTATATTTCGGGACTTATAGAACAAAAAGCTAAAGAATTCAATATGCCCTATCATAAACTGAACCTGGCAGAAGCGATCCATTCGCATTACCGTTATTTAAAAATGATGGGACAACCGCAAAAGAAATCATCTGCTGTGTTAAGTCTGGCCGTTGTTCCGCTTGTGCTGTCTGCACAAAATGATCCGGTGCCGCATCGCCCGGAACGAATGCCGGGAAGGTCAGCACGGAACATAGCCTGGTTCAGGCATTGCTGCGCTACCAGGATCAATGGAGTTGCAGCGGGGCTGCTCACTTCCTGCAGGGATCTTAAAGGCATACAGGCCGGTTTATGGAACAAAAGCGGGAAACGGGGATTGCCTTTTATTAACCGGGGAGCTTAACCACAACGAATACATAATAAAATTTATTTCTTATGTTAATCAGTACTACAAGTTCATCGATACGCACCAATCTGAAAGCAAACAAATTTTTCTGGCTCCTTGCATGCCTGCTGACCTGTTACTGGATCTATGGATGGTACAACTGTATCGACCAGCAGGACTGGATCATTGAAAATTTACTGGTGGTGATCTGTTTGTCGGCCCTGGTCCTGACAAGAAAATGGCACCGGTTCAGCGACCTGAGCTATTTATGCATTTTCCTTTTCGTAATGCTGCATTTGTACGGTGCTTTCTATGCCTATACGCAAAATGCGTTCGGATCCTGGCTGCAGATCAAGCTTGACCTTTGGCGTAATCCTTACGACAGGATCGTGCATTTTAGTTTCGGTCTTTTCATGGCTTACCCGTTCCGCGAATTACTGATCAACAAATTCCGTGTTTCGAACAGGGCGTCCTGGTTGTTGCCTGTTGAAATTGCGTTCTCACTCGGAACCGTTTTTGAATTGATCGAATGGGGTGTTTCAGTCGTCGCAACAAAAGAAACAGGTGAAACCTATGTCGCCACGCAAGGTGATGTATGGGATGCGCATAAGGATATTGCACTGGCTGCAGCAGGCGCCGCGGTCACCATGCTGATCACGTATTATATACATCGCAGGAAAAGAACAAAGTCAACGGAAATCAAATAACACAATCAAAGCAGCTCATGACCCCTATTCTATTAAAAAGGAAAGCGTTTACGCTATGCTTTATCATATTACCTGCAATGCTGTATGCACAGATAAGCGAGACGCAGTTCCCCGACCGCACGAGAAATATCCTGTGGCACACGCCCTGTGGAGCATCCCGGATCAATGGGCTGGCTATCGGCTTCCAGGCAGCACGGTTCGGGCTGGGAACATTAACTATCAGGGGCGTAAATGCAGACCTGGGAATGGTCGCCGCATTTGGTACACCTTATATTGTTGCTTCCAGCTTTTTTTCCAAAAAGAAAAGAGAGCGCTTTTTATTCGTGCACCCTGATTCGGCTTCCACGATCATCTACGGCGTCAGTATTAGTTATGGAGGTGAAGCCGGCGTAGAAATGCATGGTATTAATATCGCCGGGGGGATTACGATCGCTTCAAAACTGTATGGACTCTCACTCACGGGTATATATTCACAGAGCTATGAATTCCGCGGTGTTTGTATCGGAGGCCTGAACAATAACGCTATTAAAGGCACGGGATTACAGATCGGTTTATTCAATAGCTGTAAACAGTTGAAAGGTGTGCAGGTCGGGCTTTGGAACAAGAGCGGCAAAAGAGGGCTGCCGTTTATCAATTGGGGAACTTAACCACGTTGCCGCATTACTTCATATAAAATAATACCCGTAGCAACCGAAACATTCAATGACTCAAAATCACCAGCCATGGGTATCCTGATCTTTTCATCGCATATTTTCATCAGCGCAGGGTATATACCATTGTCTTCGCTGCCCATTACAATAGCACAGGGTTCTTTGAGATCGGTCTCTGCAATTGTTTTGGCGGCCGTCATTTCAGTGGCAAATACTTTGATACCGTTGAGATGCAGATCGTCCACTGTTTTCATTAAGCTGCTGACCCGGCAGATGGCGATCTTTTCCAGGGCTCCCGCAGAGGTCGTTATCGCATCTTCATTCAATGCCCCTACCCCTTTATCAGGAATAATAATAGCATGAACACCTGTACAATAAGCCGTCCTTGCGATACCACCGATATTTCTTATATCGGTGATACCATCGAGTATGAGGAACAGAGGCGTTTCACCACTTTCTGTTACCAGCGAAATAACATCCTGCAGGTCCTGGTACTGCACCCTGGCGATCTGTGCCACACAACCTTCATGACCGGTGATATTAAATCCATTGATCTTGGCAACCGGTACGTAGTTGACAGGAACTCCCTGTTTTGTGGCCAGCGCTTTGAGCTCATTGACATCCTGCCCCTTTGCCATGGTATCCAGGTAGATCCTGTCCAGTTGCTGGCCGGACTGCAATGCTTCTATCACTTTACTGCGCCCGATGACCAGTGTATTTTTTTTCGGCCGTTGTTGTTTAAAATTTCTCACCGCGCAAAGAAACGAATAATTTAATACAGTAGCTGACCTAAACCACCTGTTATGAATAACACTTCCTCATTAGAACATTTTTTCTCACAGCTTAAATACTGGTTGCCGGTCTTTTTTATTACGCTGATCATCCTGGAAACAGCTTTTTTACTGATCCGCTTTGGCAAAATGAGTGTCAAAGAGACCAAGGTAAATGTCCTGACCGGGTTGACAGCGATCCTTGCACAATCAGTTGTAAAGATGTATTTCCTGACAGGGCTTTACCCGGCCGTATACGAACACCGGATCTGGGATATCGGGTTCACCCTGCCGGCCTGGTTACTGGGATTTTTCCTGTATACCTTCATCCAGTTCGCCACCCATTATTTCTATCACAAGGTCCGGATATTCTGGTGCCTGCACGAAGTACATCATTCGGCCATTCATATGAATACGACGACCGGGTTACGCAATTCTATCTTCGATATTGTTTCGCTGGATATCTTTTTTCTCCTGATACCACTTATCGGGGTAAATCCCCTGATCTATTTTATTCTTTACACACTTAATAAATTCTGGGGATCACTTATTCATATCAATGAAAGTATCATCAGCCGCGTGCCCTTCCTGGAATATATCCTTGTCACCCCTTCTATCCATCATATCCACCATGCCCGTAATATCCCTTACCTGGATAAGAATTACGGGGAGATCATTCCCTGGTATGATAAATTATTCGGTACCTATGCCAGCACAAAAGAAAAGCCGGTCTATGGCACATTACAGGTACAGCATGAATTAGGTTTCTGGGAAACGCAGGTACATGAGTTCAAAAAGCTGGTGCAGGATATACGAAAGGCAAAGAACTGGAAACACAAACTGGGTTACATCTTCATGCCGCCGGGCTGGCATCCCGGGGATAGCAGCGGCACGGCTTATTCGCTGCAGAAAGAATATGCCGGGAAAGACCCTGCATCAGGAAAAATCGGCTCAGTTTGAGCTCCGGGACCCTGTCGAGACATTTACAAGACATTGACGAGACTTCACTTCTCCTTCCCTCTATAGACTATATAAAGCCCTATGTATGCCTGTTGAATATGTACAGACCGAAAAGATCTTCTTATTAACTAAAAACCCTGCTGGTTTTTTCCAGCAGGGTCTTTGAAAGGGTCTGACGTCTTCAAAGGAGAGTGTCCGACCTTACCTGAAAACGATTATTTTAATCCAAATGCCTTTTTCACCTTGGTTACATAATCCAATTTCTCCCAGGTGAACAGTTCCACTTTTTTTGTCACTTTCTTTCCATCGGGAGATACAAAAGTCTTCTCTACTGTTTCCGGGGTACGGCCCATATGCCCGTATGCTGCTGTTTCACTGTAAATAGGATTACGGAGTTTCAGGCGTTGCTCGATGAAATAAGGGCGCATATCCCAAACACTCTCTACGATCTTGCTGATCTCGCCATCGCTCAATTTCACATTCGCTGTACCATAGGTATTCACATTGATACTGGTAGGCTGCGCCACACCGATAGCATAGGAAACCTGGACCAGTACCTCGCTGCAGACACCAGCCGCAACCAGGTTCTTGGCAATATGTCTTGTCGCATAGGCAGCTGACCGATCCACTTTAGAAGGATCTTTTCCGCTGAAAGCGCCACCGCCGTGTGCACCCTTACCACCGTAGGTGTCCACGATGATCTTACGGCCGGTCAGACCTGTATCACCATGCGGGCCACCGATCACGAATTTACCGGTTGGGTTAACATGGTATTTGATATCGTTACTGAACAGCTTCGCGTATTTTTTATACTTGGTTTTGATCCGGGGGATCAGGATATTGATCACATCGCTTTTGATCTTTGCCAGCATTTTTGCTTCCCCGTCAAAATCGTCATGCTGCGTAGAGATCACGATCGCATCGATACGTACGGGCTGGTTATTATCATCATACTCCAGGGTAACCTGGCTCTTCGCATCCGGACGGAGATAAGGCATTTTAGAATTCTTCTCGCGGCGGATAATGGCGAGTTCGATCAGGAGATTATGTGCGAGGTCCAGTGCCAATGGCATGTATTGCTCTGTTTCATTGGTGGCATATCCAAACATCATTCCCTGGTCGCCGGCTCCCTGTTCTTCTTTTTTCTTCCGGTCAACACCCTGGTTGATATCGGATGACTGTTCATGAATAGCCGACAATACGCCGCAGCTGCTGGCTTCGAACATATATTCACTCTTGGTATAACCGATCTTGCGGATCACGCCGCGTGCGATCTCCTGTACATCGAGGTAAGCTTTAGATTTCACTTCGCCTGCCAGTACCACCTGGCCGGTGGTCACCAATGTTTCGCAGGCTACTTTTGATTGAGGGTCGAAAGCAAGGAAATTGTCGATCAGCGCATCGGATATCTGGTCAGCTACTTTATCGGGATGTCCTTCACTGACTGATTCCGATGTAAATAAATAAGGCATGTATTAGAATTTTGAGGTGCAAAGATAAGGGTGTAGCCATAATGAAAAAAGCCTTCCTGCTATGGAGCGGGAAGACTTTTGAACATATCTTGATAACTCTAGAGTTTGGAATAGATCAATCTCAACCGGATACGACGCGGATTAGGGTCAAGCGGACCTGTATTACCGATCAGCCGGACACGTCCTTTAACGATGGTCGGGTTCACAAACACATTGATCGTATTATCTATTCCCGGTGGTATTCCGAATTGTTCATTCAGCGAGAATGGCGCGGAAAGGCGGAGATCATACAAACTTTGCGTACCCGTGAGCACATGCTGCACATAACGGGATATATTGAACTTCCAGGTACGTACCGTATTCCCCAATCCATCCGGGCCGGTCAGGGGAACGACACCGAGGGCGGGCAGGTTCAATGATCCCGAGCTGGTGTACGTAAGGTCATATGGAATGGTCCTGTATTTATAATTGTTGGTGATCGTCGGGTCATGAGCATCCAGGTAGAGATATTCCGGTGGCGGGAGCAGGCTGTCACTTGGATAACCAACATTATATAATTGTTCTACGATCAACTCGGCCCGGTGAATAAGCCTGTTGCTCAAACCTGCGAGTGCCGGTATCTTAATGTTGGCGAATGTGCCGGGTGAACCCTGTATATAGATCAGGGGATCAGGCGTAGTGGCAGGATTATTAATGGCCGCATCCAGCGCAGAACCATTATAATCACGTTTTACATAATTAGCGGCTGCACAGTTACCGTTGAAAAGGAAATAGGCGACAGCTGTATCCGGTTGGGGAACATTAGGGCTTGTCCTTTTCTCGTACTTATAATAAACAGCAAGGTATGTGTTAGTTCCTGCGAGGTTAAAGCCCATCACAGCATTTCCCGAACTCATAGATTGAATGGCAAATCCTTTGAATTTGTCGCGGAAAAGTGAGTCACTTTTGTATGCCCCGTTACCTATCGAAT
Source organism: Chitinophagaceae bacterium (assembly GCA_036009775.1). Lineage (GTDB taxonomy): Bacteria > Bacteroidota > Bacteroidia > Chitinophagales > Chitinophagaceae > JJ008. Next base: position 10,027 of record DASYLC010000186.1, on the reverse strand, counting down.
CATAGCCTAACAAACGATTACCGAAACTATTGTCCAACCGGATCCGCATCTGGTTAACGGTGGTGTCCTGGTAAGCTTTGATCGAATCATTCAAAATACTCGGTGCGAATGAGCGTGAGCCCAACAAAGTTGAATAGGTCAATGTATTTTGGCGGACGAGGTAGGCCGTGTCACTCCTGAAATTATTAGAATGATCCAGTTCATAGACATTTATGGTTTGCGGAATAGTGGTGTCACCATAAGTCTCTACATAATCCAGTACCAATACCACGGAATCTAAGGTAAGACTATCAGGAAATGGTCTGTTGGCGAAAGCATAAGGGAAAGAAGGTGGCTTCAGTTCCACGAATATCCTGGCATCTGTTTTACCAAAGAACGGGTCGTTATTGATCCTGCCCAGGAAAAATTCTTCTGATTTGGAGAGGTATTGTGAATCGTTGGCCAGGCCAAATGTATCATTGAATGCCTGTACGGTGATCGTTGTATCAAAGGTAGTGATACCATCGATCGGGGGGATGACCCCGCCTCCCAGTTCTGTGGCCTCATTGATCTTACGGCAGGATGAAAATACAATAGCAACCATGGCGATAGTTGCTATAAATGATAAAGCTAAGCGTCTGTAATTCACAAAGTAGATTTATGTCCGGTTAGTGATTTTTATTTGCCTGCAAGGTCGCCATACAGTTGTAAATAGTCTGTTAAATCTCCGTCGGGATTGTAGAGCAATGTCTTCTTACCCCGCACTTTAGAGAATTCATCGACCAGTTTCTTTTCGATCTTTTCTGCACCGAATGTAATGGCGTCGGCAAATGTGGCGCCTCCGCGGAACATAGCGGTATTGGTAGCGTCTTTATATATTTCAAGATCCTTCTCTTTCAGGGAACCATGTATCAGCGCTTTTTTTACAAAGTCGCTGCCCAGTTTTTCCTTGAAAGTATTCTGACCGATCGTATATACGATCTTGCTGTGTGCAAACACAGGCTCTTTCTTGTAAACTGTTTTTAAATAAGCCGGGATCAGTCCTGTCATCCATCCGCTGCAATGGATGATATCGGGAGGCCAGCCGAATTTTTTTACGGTCTCCAATGCCCCTTTACAATAGAAAATTGTTCTCAGGCCGTTATCGTCATACCATTTTTCATTTTCATCATGAAAAACGGTCTTACGCTTGAACAGGTCCTCGTTATCCAGGAAATAAACCTGCAGCCTGGCACTGGGCAGGGAAGCCACTTTGATCTGGAGGGGCATATCCTCATTGTCAACCGACACATTGATCCCCGACAACCTCACCACTTCATGGAGCCGGTGACGACGTTCGTTGATAATGCCAAAACGGGGCATGATACAGCGAACTTCGAAATTATTGTCGTTGGATTTGATCGCCAGTTTATTAGCTATCTCGGAAAACTCTGTCAACTCCAGGTAAGGTGACATCTCGTTGGCGATAAATAAAATTCTTTTCTTTGTCGACATGGGCATCCCGTTTAATTAGCCTTTTGGTAAAGGCGGGCAAAGGTAGTTATTTTACACCGAATTGGGATGTATGTCAGCAACTTCATCTTTAATCGTTTATTCTCATGATCTTATTTAAAAAAGCAGCAGACCTTCGTAAATGGCTTGATGGTCAGCAGGAAAAAGGAAATACAGCAGGCTTTGTACCTACCATGGGAGCTTTGCATAGCGGGCATATTTCTCTGATCCAAACGGCTGCAAAGGAGAACCCGCTGACAGTTTGCAGCATATTTGTAAATCCCACCCAGTTCAACGACCCCTCCGATTTCGAGAAATACCCGGTCACGATCGAAAAAGATATCCTCCTGCTCGAAGAGGCCGGTTGTGATGTTTTGTTCCTTCCTTCTGTCAAAGAAATGTACCCCAATGGTGTTAAGGCTAAAATGTATTATGATCTCGGTTACCTGGAGACCGTGCTGGAGGGAAAATTCCGTCCCGGTCATTTTCAGGGGGTTTGTATGGTGGTCCATCGCCTGCTGGAAATAGTAGAACCATCGATGCTTTACCTGGGGCAAAAAGATTACCAGCAATGCATGGTCATTACCAAACTGGTTGAACTCACCGGTCAGTCACAAAAAATAAAAGTAATTATCTGTCCGACACTTCGTGAACAGGATGGTCTTGCCATGAGCAGTCGCAATATGCGATTGAATGAAACGGAGCGGGAAAACGCAACGACGATCTTCCGGGTGTTGAATTTTATAAAGGAAAATACCGGGACCGGCGATCTGTCCGCATTAAAAGAGCAGGCCCGCATGCAATTGGAAGACGCTGGGTTCAGGGTAGATTATGTTGAAATAGCCGGGGCATATGATCTGTCATTGACCGATGATTGGGACGGTAAGAAAAAGCTGGTTGCGCTTGTTGCGGCATTCCTGAACCAGGTAAGACTGATCGATAATATGCTTTTAAATTAATTTAAAATCCGCCTGTATCGGTTTATTTTCGACCCAATGAGCAAACGCTTCCGCACCATACTTCAATACAGTTTTTTCCTGGGGCTTGGTATTTTTCTGGTATGGTGGTCTGTCAAAGATCTTAGTGGAAATGACCGGTCCGAGATAAAGAAGGCGCTCACCACGGCGAAGCACTGGCTGCTCATTCCCGTATTCGGCATTCTTTTTTTAAGTCATTATATACGGGCCATCCGGTGGAAACTGCTGATGGAACCCATGGGCTATAAACCTTCCACTACCAATACGGTATTCGCCGTGTTCATCGGTTATCTTGCCAACCAGGCGGTTCCCCGCTTGGGTGAGGTATTAAAATGTACGGTCCTCTCCCGCTACGAAAATATCCCGGCCGATAAACTGGTCGGCACGATCATCCTGGAACGATTGATCGATGCGGTGACCCTGCTGCTCATATTCGGGATCACACTGGCCATACAACCTGGTATTTATTCGAAACTCATTGATACGATCTTTAACTCAAAAGACGAATTGGCTCCGGCTACCGGATCGAACACCCTGTCTTCCACACTGGTGCTGGTGATACTTGGAGGCATTGCGTTGCTGGTGCTGATCGTGTGGATGATCAAAAATAAAAAAGGTATCCCCGATCTTATCCTGTTGTTCAAAAAAATCATCAAAAGTATCTGGCAGGGATTAAGCGCTGTACAACACCTTAAAAAAAGATGGCCGTTCATTTTCCTTACCCTGTCCATGTGGTCCTTATACCTGGCCGGTGGTTATATCGGTTTCCAGGCCCTGCGACAAACGGAACAGTACGGTATCAATGAAGCATTCACTGTATTATCTGCCGGGAGTATCGGGATGATCGCTACCCCGGGTGGTATAGGCGCCTACGCAATTATGATACAAAAGACGATGCAGGCCTACGGGCTGGAAGAATTGATCGCCCTTGCTTTTGGCTGGATATTATGGCTGGCACAAACAGCCGTGATTCTCATTGGAGGATTAATTAGTTTTGTAGCCATCCCTTATTATAATAAACGAAAACAATTGCGTGAAGAGACCTGACCTTATAGCTCAAAAGATCATCTCGCTCCCGGAACTGCTGCAACAGGCCAATCGGTGGAGATTACCGCGCAAGACCATTGCGTTTACCAATGGCGTATTTGACATCCTTCACCAGGGTCATATCTTTTCTCTATCACAGGCAGCCAGCGAAGCCGATTACCTGGTAGTGGGTTTAAATGCCGATGCTTCCGTTAAAAGATTAAAAGGCGATAGCCGTCCTGTCAACAACCAGGAGTCAAGAGCGATCGTACTTGCTTCGCTTGTAATGGTGGACGCCGTAGTGCTCTTCGGGGAAGATACACCGCTTGAACTGATCAGGGCATTATTGCCGGATGTATTGGTGAAAGGCGGAGATTATACTATTGAGCAGATCGCCGGTGCAAAAGAAATCATTGCTAACGGGGGTCGGGTGGTGATTAACACGATACTCGAAGGGTTCTCTACTACCGGGATGATCGAAGAAATGAAAAAACAGCCATAAAATTCCATTGAAAACTTAATATCTTTCTTACTCACCGTTCATTAATTTTATCCTTCCGGAAAATTTATCTCATGGCACACCACGATAAACGAAAAACGATCGCCCGTGATATCAGCTGGCTGTCCTTTAATGCAAGGGTATTGCAGGAGGCGGCTGATCCGAGTGTTCCTTTGCGGGAACGGATCAGGTTCCTGGGTATCTTCTCGAATAATATGGATGAATTTTTCCGGGTGCGGGTAGCGACGCTGCGCCGGATGATCCAGCTCGGTAATAAGGCCAATATGCACCTGGAGAACAACCCGCAGGAGATCGTGGATGAGATACAGATGACCGTATTGAACCAGCAGGGTGAATTCAACCGGATCTGGGAAGAAGTATCGGTACAACTCAATGAACAAAAGATATTCCTGCGTACTGAAAAGGAATTGAATGCGGAGCAACAGGCTTTTGTCCGTAATTATTATGAAGAGGAAGTAAGTTCTGATGTGATACCGCTGATGATCGAAAACATCCCGGACTTCCCGATGCTGCGGGATAAATCCATCTATCTCGCCGTGGTGATGTGGAAAAAAGAAAGCGCTTTAAAAAAAAAATATGCTTTGATCGAAGTTCCCAGCCGGGCGCTCGGGCGTTTTACGATCCTTCCTTCCAAACCCGACGAGAGCCATATCATTTTACTGGAAGATGTAATCCGTTTTAACCTGCCCGATATCTTTTCTTATTTCGGGTATGACCAGTACCAGTCACATATTTTTAAAGTAACAAGAGATGCGGAGATCGATATCGACGAAGATGTATCTACGAACATCATCCAGAAAATAGAAAAAGGGATCAAGAACCGGAGAAAAGGAAAGCCTGTTCGTTTTGTATATGACCGGGAAATGGATCCGGGTCTGCTGGAGTATCTCATACGAAGGCTGAACCTGAGCAAAAGGGATAACCTTATACCCGGCGGTCGTATTCACAATTTCCGGCACTTTATGGATTTCCCCGAACAGGTGTTCAAAGAAAAAAGGCACCGGAAAAAACCATTTGATCATCCCCTGCTCACCGAAAGAAGGGTCTCTGATGTGATCATGGAAAAGGATGTGCTGCTGCATTTTCCATACCATGCTTTCTGGCCCCTCATCGATCTTATCCGTGAAGCTGCGTTTGACCCTGATGTAACAAGTATTAAAATAACCTGTTACAGGCTGGCCCCGCAATCGAAGATCATCAATGCCCTGATCAACGCTGTGCGTAATGGTAAAGAAGTAGTGGTCATGCTGGAACTGAGGGCACGGTTCGAAGAAGAAGCCAATATCGAATGGAAGAACAGGCTGGAAGAAGAAGGAGCCAAAGTATTGATCGAAATACCCGATCTGAAAGTGCATTCCAAGATATGTGTGATACGGAAAAGGACAAAGGACAATAACACGGTGTTATACGGTTTTGTGAGCACGGGCAACCTCAATGAAAAGACATCCAAATTATACGGGGATCATTGCCTGCTGACCTCCAATCAAAAGATCATGGGAGATGTGAACCGCATCTTTAATTTTTTAGAGCAGCCCAAATCCGGGCAGCAATTCCTGCGTGATTGTAAGATCATCATCCCCAGCCCTCATTTTGTGAAAAGAGAAATGCTGAAACTGATCGATGAAGAAATAAAGCAGGCCCGGAAAAAGAAACCGGCGGCGATCACGTTAAAAATGAATTCCCTTTCGGATGAGGAGATGATACAGAAATTATATGATGCGGCACGTGCTGGTGTGGAGATCAAACTGATCATCCGCGGTATCTTTTGCATGTTGTCGGAAAATAAAAAATATGAAAAGCCTGTCCGTGCGATCAGCATCGTGGATGAATACCTCGAACATGCACGGGTGTGGGTATTTCATAACAGGGGCAAAGAGAAAGTTTATATATCTTCGGCTGACTGGATGCGAAGGAACCTCGAACACCGGATAGAAGCCACCTGCCCTATCTGGCACGGGGAACTGAAACAGGAATTAACGGACATACTCGACATACAATTGCAGGATAATGTAAAAGCGAGATGGCTCGACAACGAGTTGAGCAACGAATATGTAAGGACGACCAAAAAGAAAATCCGATCACAGGTAGAGACCTATAATTACCTGTTCAAAAAAACGCAGATAAATCGTGAGACTGGCAGCCATTGATATTGGAAGCAACGCAGCAAGATTATTAATAACAGATGTCATTGCCGGCCCGCAGGGAGTTCCTGATTTCATCAAAACCGTGCTGGTCCGTGTCCCCCTTCGTTTGGGATTCGATGTATTTGATAAGGGCGAGATATCTGCCGCCAAAGCAGAGAAGATCATCAAGACGATCAAATCCTACAAGCTCCTCCTCGATGTATATGAAGTGAAGCACCTGAAAGCCTGTGCCACTTCTGCCATGCGGGATGCCGCCAACGCCAGTGAGATCATCAAAAAAGTAAAAGCAGAAACAGGCATCCAGATCGATATCATCAGCGGGCAGGAAGAAGCCTCCTTTATCTATGAGAATCATATCGCGGAAAATATGACCAGCGATGAGTCTTATTTATATGTGGATGTGGGTGGCGGCAGTACCGATATTACTTTCTTCAGCGATGGGAAACTGGTCTTCAAGGAATCCTTCAATATCGGCACGATCCGTTTGCTCAAGAACCAGGTTACCGAAAGCACCTGGGATGAGCTGAAGGAATTCATCCGTACCAAAACAAAAGGTCATCATCATGTAACCGCTATTGGTTCGGGAGGTAACATCAATAAGATCTTCTCTATTTCCAAACGCAAGGAAGGCAAACCCCTGACGCTGGACCTGCTGCGGGATTATTATAAAGAATTCAGCAGCCTTTCCCTTGAACAGCGTATCTCCCTTCATAAATTAAGAGAAGACAGGGCCGATGTGATCGTACCGGCGCTGCTGATCTATATCAACGTAATGCGCTGGGCCGAAGCAGAAGAGATCTTTGTACCGAAGATCGGGCTGGCGGATGGGTTGATACATAGTCTCTATGAAGAAGTAAAGTTGAAAGAGATAGAGATCTGAGAAAAGCTTCAAAACAATAACTGCTATCTTTAGGGCCGGATCGGCTTAAATAATTTCACGCAAGGCCGCAAAGGTTTTATACAAAAGTCGTAAAGAATCATCGCGGCTTATATCTTTCTCTTTGTGACATTGCGTGAAAATAAATTCAAAATTTCCCAACGTTATTCTGAGGTAACGAAGGGCCAAAATTCCAAAATCAAATGTCAGTCAATAAAGAAATAAAAAAAGTCACCACTAATACCCTACAGAAAATGAAAGCATCCGGTGAAAAGATCACGATGCTGACCGCCTATGATTTTTCATTCGCAAGAATCATTGATGGCGCCGGTATCGATGTGATACTCGTAGGTGATTCCGCTTCCAATGTAATGGCCGGTCATGAGACCACCCTGCCCATCACCCTCGACCAGATGATCTACCATGCATCTTCTGTCATTCGCGGTATCGATCGTTGCCTCGTAGTAGTGGATATGCCTTTTGGTTCTTACCAGTCCAATTCCGATATCGCCCTTGCTTCGGCGGTACGGATCATGAAAGAAAGTGGTGGTCATTCGGTGAAAATGGAAGGCGGTGAAGAAGTAGTGGAGAGTATACGCAAGATCGTTTCTGCTGGTATCCCCGTAATGGGTCATCTCGGTTTAACACCGCAATCCATTTATAAATTCGGTACCTATACCGTGCGGGCAAAAGAAGTAGATGAAGCGGATAAATTGAGAAAGGATGCCAAATTGCTGGAAGAAGCGGGCTGTTTCGCGATCGTACTGGAAAAGATCCCGGCCACATTGGCAAAAGAAGTTTCTGAGAGTATCACGATCCCTACGATCGGTATCGGCGCAGGCGGTCAGTGCGACGGGCAGGTGCTGGTCATGCACGATATGCTGGGGATCAATACGGAATTCAAACCCAGGTTCCTGCGGCAGTACCTGGATATTCATGCGCAGGCCACTTCGGCTGTACAACGGTATATTAAAGATGTGAAAGGCCGCGACTTTCCCAACGATTCCGAACAATATTAAAGCGACATTTTATAAAGGACCCGCCTTATTTAAACAGGCGGGTTTTTCGTGTTCTTTTCAACATAAAACACAGAACTTTGCACTCAATTTTAAAACTATGGATTTTCTTACAACACTTCAACTTTGCGCAATCAATGATGGCGTAAGCACCGGAACACAATGGATCAAATCATCCGGCGACACGATCGACTCCTTCTCCCCTGTGGATGGAAAAAAGATCGGGTCGGTTAGTTGCGCAGACAGAGCAGCGTATGAAACAGTGATTGCAAAAGCAACGGAAGCATTTGCAACCTGGAGACTGGTACCTGCACCACAAAGAGGCGAAATCGTGAGACAGATCGGCGAAGCATTAAGAGATAAAAAAGAAGCGCTGGGCAAGCTTGTTTCTTATGAGATGGGAAAGAGTCTCCAGGAAGGATATGGTGAAGTACAGGAAATGATCGATATCTGCGATCTCGCGGTCGGCCTTTCCCGTCAATTACATGGATTTACCATGCACAGTGAGCGGCCCGGTCACCGTATGTACGAGCAATATCATCCGCTGGGGATCGTGGGGATCATCTCCGCTTTTAATTTTCCCGTTGCTGTATGGAGCTGGAACAGTATGCTTGCATTTGTATGCGGGAATGTATGTGTATGGAAACCTTCAGAGAAAACACCTTTATGTGCCGTGGCCTGCCAGCATATCATCGCTGATGTTTTTAAAAAGAACAATATAGCCGAAGGTGTTTGCGGTTTGATCACCGGTGGCCGGGAAGTGGGTGAATGGATGGCTGCCGATAAAAGGATACCGCTTGTTTCTGCCACCGGCTCCACAAGAATGGGAAAAGCCGTAGGCGCTACAGTGGGTGCAAGACTGGGAAGAGCGTTACTGGAACTGGGCGGCAACAATGCCATCATCATTTCCAAAGATGCGGATCTTGATATCGCCGTATTGGGTGCCTTGTTCGGTGCTGTGGGTACAGCCGGGCAGCGTTGTACTACGTCGAGAAGACTGATCATTCATGAAGATGTGTATGAGAATATAAAGAATAAACTTGTGAAGGCTTACGGACAGCTTCGTATTGGCGATCCGCTCAATCCTTCCAATCATGTGGGCCCTTTGATCGATACCGATGCGGTAAAAATGTATTTGAAAGCGATCGAACAATGTAAAGAAGAAGGCGGCCTGTTTGCGGCAGAAGGTGGTGTACTGGAAGGACCCGGTTATGAAAGCGGCTGTTATGTAAAACCCTGTATCGCCGAAGTGGAGAATTATTTTGATATCGTTCAGCATGAGACCTTTGCTCCCATCCTGTACCTCATGCGCTATTCCACACTGGAAGAAGCGATCCATAAACAAAATGATGTTCCGCAGGGTCTTTCTTCCTCGATCATGACTCTGAACTTACGGGAGGCCGAACAATTCCTTTCGCATGCGGGCAGCGACTGTGGTATTGCCAATGTCAATATCGGGACCTCCGGTGCAGAGATCGGCGGTGCTTTTGGCGGGGAGAAAGAAACCGGTGGTGGTCGTGAAAGTGGCAGCGATGCATGGAAAGCGTATATGCGCAGACAGACCAATACTATTAATTACAGTACCTCCCTCCCTTTGGCACAGGGAATAAAGTTTCATGTGTAATAAATTCACAAAAATCAGTTGACACCGGTCAGCAGGCAACCTATTACAGGTACCGTCCGTCAAAAAAACCATAAAAAGCCCTTAAAAACAGGACTTTGTTTGTGTAAAATGTATGAATGGTAATCAGTATTTTTACACCTATACCAATTTTGCAGTATAAAACCCAACAAATGAATATTTCAAGAAAACATATCACCCTGCTTGCCGTCAGCGGACTGGTGTCTTCCGTACTCTTTGCCCAGAAAGATGATGTGCCGAAAGGCTGGCATATGATGGACCAGGCGACAAGCGGTTATTACGGACTCAGCGTTGATAAAGCGTATGATTTTGTAAAATCAAAGAACCTGAAAAGCAAGACCGTTATTGTAGCAGT
>DASYLC010000185.1:0-10370 GCA_036009775.1 Chitinophagaceae bacterium | reverse complement strand
TTTCGGTGATTTCAGTAATTTGTTACTGACGATCAATTCCGGACTTACAACAACAGGCTATCCGTTCGTATGGACACAATACACTGTAACTGTTTCAGGTCTTGGTGCTCCTACTTCCGGAAGATTTGCTTTCAGATATTTCGTAACCAATGCTGGTTCCGCAGCTGCAAACTCGGATTTTATCGGTGTTGATAATGTGAAGTTTACCGCAACCGGTGGTGCTGCACAAGGTATATGGACAGGTCCTGCAGGAACAATGTGGACTAATCCTGGTGCAACTACAGCTTACACCGGAACCCCTGCAACTACGATTTATGTAAACCCAACAGTAAACAGCAATTACCAGGTTAGCTTTACTACACTTACTCCGTGTACATCTGCTACTACGACAGTACCGGTAAATGTAACGACGCCTGTCGGAACAGTAACAAGCCCTGTGAATAGAACGGTTTGTTCTGGAACCAACGCGACCTTTACAGCATCTGCAACTGGCGGCCCGCTGACCTACCAATGGCAGGTAAGCACAGATGCCGGATTGACCTGGAGCAATATATCTGGCGCAACATCCGGAACATTGACTGTTAGCAGTGTTACAACATCGATGACTGGTTACCGTTATCGTGCGGTGATAACAGCAGCGCCTTGTACACCTTCGGTTAATTCTAATGCAGCTATCCTGACAGTGAATTCGCTGCCAACAGTAGCGATAACTGCTCCTGATCTGTCGCTGACCCCTGGTCAGACAACGACAGTAACTGCAACTTCTTCACCTGCGGCAGCAGCCAATGGTTGGACGTGGACCCTTGATGGATCTGCTATCTCCGGTACAACCAACACACAGGTTGTAAATGTCAATGGCTTCGGTACTTACCGTGCAAGAGTCGTAGATGTGAACGGATGCATAGCCTTCTCTAACGATCTGACCATCGGAGCTGAAGCTTCTGACAGGTTGTGGATCTATCCGAACCCGAGTTCAGGCGCCTTCCAGGTGAGACTGTATTATGGCGGTCCCGTAACTGAAAGAAGAGTAGTAAGACTCTTCAAGAGCAACGGACAGCTGGTAATGGAGAAAGAGTTTACACTGGATAACCTCGTTAGCCCGTACCTCCGTATGGACTTCGATCTGAGCAACCTTGCAAGTGGAACTTACGTGGTGAAAGTGAACAACAGTGTTACCGGTAAGATCACTTCAGGATTGGTAGTGATCCAACATGACTAATTGAATTGACAAAGTCATACACAAATCCCTCCTGCTACGAAGCGGGAGGGATTTTTTTATTTAATGAATTGTATAGCCGGTTAAGGAAATGAAAGGTCATCCCTTTTACAGGTCATTATCTTACCGGGGAAGAGCTTTATTTACTTACGATGTATGTCCTGTAAGGAACAGCACCATTGGGAATCTCACCCATTTTGGGAAAAGAACGAAGAATACCAAACCCGGGATTGGGCATTGTTCTGAATTGGCGCAAGTCAGGTCTCACGCAAGGCATATTATAATAAAAGGGGGTCACTGTCCTTTGGGTTCTGTCACCATCAGGAAGTATAAAAGGAGTATAAGGTGGATTCACTTTCCAAACAGCTCCTCCTCCGGAAGTACCGATCAAATTTTCAACTTTTTCTTCTTTTTTATCTGCCTTTTTCTGAAGATGTTTATCGATATTGAAAATATCATTTTGCTGTGCAGCAGCAGAAGAAAAAGCCGCGATCCCAAAAACAAGGAATACCTTTTTCATGAACGTTGATTTAGACAGTCTGAAAATACAATTATTTTCTCATTTGCTTCCAGGCATTGATCAGCCCGCTTGTTGAAGCGTCATGCCCGCTGACCTGGCCGGCATCCTGCAATTCAGGTAAGATATTGCCGGCCAATTGTTTGCCGAGCTCCACCCCCCATTGATCAAAGCTGAATATATTCCAGATCACCCCCTGGACAAATATCTTGTGTTCGTACAAGGCGATCAGCTGACCTAAGGTATGAGGGGTGATCTTCTTTATTAAAAAAGAATTCGTGGGCTTGTTGCCGGCAAAAATTTTATAAGGGAGCAATTTGGCGATATCTTCTGCAGAATATCCTTTGTCCTCGAGCTCTTTTTCTGCTTCTTCTTCTGTTTTCCCGTTCATCAATGCTTCTGCCTGGGCAAAGAAATTACTCAACAGTTTTACATGGTGATCACCAACCGGGTTATGAGTTTGAGCAGGTGCGATAAAATCACAAGGGATCATTCCGGTACCCTGGTGCAATAACTGGTAAAAAGCATGCTGTCCGTTGGTGCCGGGTTCGCCCCAGATGACAGGACCGGTGGCGTAATCAATCAATTCGCCGTTACGGTCTGTAGACTTCCCGTTGCTTTCCATGTTTCCCTGCTGGAAATATGCGGCAAACCGGTGCAGGTACTGGTCGTAAGGAAGAATAGCTTCACTGGCTGATCCGAAGAAATTGGTATACCAGATTCCCAATAAGCCCATCAACACAGGGATGTTCTGATCAAAAGGGGCGGTTTTAAAATGAACATCGGACTCGTGTGCCCCTCTCAACAACAGCTCAAAGTTCTTATAACCGATGGTCAGTGCAATGGACAGACCAATGGCACTCCAGAGCGAATAACGTCCGCCTACCCAGTCCCAGAACCCGAACATGTTCTTTTTATCAATACCGAATTCAACCACGGCTTTCTCGTTCGTTGATAAAGCGATAAAATGACTGGCAATATGTTTTTGGTTCTTTGCTTTTTTCAGGAACCATTCTCTTGCGGTATGTGCATTGGTCATGGTCTCCTGGGTAGTGAATGTCTTAGAGGCGATAAGGAATAAGGTACTTTCCCTGTCTACTTTTTTTAATACCTCTGAGATATGGGTCCCGTCAATATTGGAAACAAAAAAGGTTTCAATGCCTTCGAACCAGTAAGGTTTCAGCGCCTCGGTTACCATTTGTGGTCCCAGGTCACTGCCCCCGATCCCGATATTGACGATGTATTTAATTTTTTTACCGGTATAACCCCTGTGTTTCCCCTTATGCACAGAACCCGAAAAGGTTTTCATTTTGTGGAGTACTTTCTTTATACCCGGCATGATATCGATCCCTTCGGTAAATACAGGCTGGTCAGAAAAATTCCGCAGGGCTGTATGCAATACGGCACGGTTCTCTGTTTCATTGATAAGATCCCCGTTGAACATGGAGCCGATCGCGTCTTTCAGCCTGCATTCGCCGGCAAGAGACCGGAGCAGTTCGAGGGTCTTGTCATCGATGATATTCCTGGAATAATCAAACAACAGGTCACCCAGGGAAAGACTGTATTTCCGGAACCGCTCAGGGTCCGTAGCGAACAGTTCCCGTAACTGAACATTCTTCATCACGGCAGCCTGTGCCCCGAGTGCTGACCAGGCTTTGGTCGATGTGGGGTTGACCTTTGGTAACATGCTTCTAAGATACTATAGTTGATCGAAGGCTTCAATGGTTCTTGCCACCATTTCCGCGCTGATATCCAGGTGTACTACCAATCGTATCCGCAGGGGAGAAATAGCATAGGCCAGGATCGAATGTTCTTTTAACTTATTCACCAGGGCCGGGGCGGAGATCGTTTCATCGAGTTCGAATATGATGATATTGGTCTCTACCGGCAACACCATTTTTACAAACCCTTTTTTTGCGATCGCTGCCGCGATCTGGCGACTATGTTCATGATCTGTTTCCAGGCGTTCAATATTATTTTGCAAGGCATAGATCCCGGCCGCTGCCAAAAAACCGGCCTGGCGCATACCACCACCCAATACTTTCCGGATGCGGCGGGCCCTTTTGATAAAATCCTTTTCGCCCAATAACAAACTCCCTACCGGGCAACCCAGGCTTTTACTCAGGCAAACCGATATACTGTCAAATACCTCTCCGTATTGTGCGGGAGTTTCTTTTTTTGCGACCAGTGCATTCCATAACCGGGCTCCATCGAGATGAAAGGCCAGCTTGTTTTCAATACATACTGCTTTTATCTTTTTTATTTCATTGAAATCGTAACAGCTTCCTCCTCCGCGGTTGGATGTGTTTTCCAGGGATACCAGGCTGCTATGCGCCCGGTGGGCATCATCTGGCTGAATGGCTGCCTTCACCTGTTCTGCCGTGATCCTTCCCAAGTCCCCGTATAATAATTTTACCGATGCTCCCGAATTAAAAGCAATGCCACCTCCTTCATATTGGTATACATGGGAGCTTTCATCACAGATCACTTCATCGCCGGGTTGTGTATGACATTTTATGGCGATCTGGTTGGTCATGGTACCCGATGGACAAAAAAGGGCTGCTTCCATGCCGAACAGTCCGGCTCCCGTTTTTTCCAGCTGATTTATAGCGGGGTCTTCTCCAAATACGTCATCACCCACTTCAGCCGTCATCATTACCTCCATCATTCCGGGTGTTGGCCGGGTTACTGTATCTGATCTGAAATCAATGATCATCATGCGGAATTTTGATTGCAATATAATCAGTTCACTCCTCAAATACAGCATTTTACGAACGTAAATGGGCTGTAAATTCCTGCATTGCTTAATTTGCCGGCGTATGAGAGAACCCAGTGTTTTATTTTATGCGGTGCTGATCATTTGCTGCCTTTTGCTGGCAGCCGCCGGTCTTTTTGTGTTAGTGAATTTCGGCAGGCTATTCCGTGGCAGGATCAGGAGCGAATTGCTGCGGAAGAATGTTGTGACATTGCTGGCCATCTTCTTTTTATCATCTGCCTTTACGCCGATGGGCGGCGGATTTTTCCTGATGATCGGGCGGTTTGGGTGGGTCTATACGATCCTGATACAAATAGGGATCGCCCTTCTTTACACACTTACAGTTTATAACCTGTGCCGGGTCGTTGCCGAGCATCCCCGATTAAAGAGATTGTCCTTTCTAAAGCACAAGTTGTTGATAATGCTGATCCTGATCGTGTCGGCCATGGTCGTCAATTTAGGTCTCAGCTACCTGATCTATCACGATCACAAAGAATACCATCGCTACCTGCAGTATGGTGTGATCACTAACCTGTATCTCAGCGCTACCATAGGGTTGGTGTATGCGGTGATCAGCTACCTCGATATTGAACGGAAAAGAAAATTTGATGAAAAGGAACTTGAACTAAGCCAGCTGCGGGAGCTAAAAGCGAAAGCCGAACTGGATGCGCTTCATTCCAAGGTCAACCCGCATTTTTTATACAATGCGCTGAACTCGATCGCCGATCTTTCCATTACAGATGGTAAGAAGGCGAGACAAATGACGATCGCTTTGGCTGACCTGTTCCGGTATAGCATCAATTACAGTAACAATAATTATTCAACCGTAAAGGATGAAGTGGAAATGGCCAATGTTTACCTGCAGATCGAGAAGATACGGTTCGAGGATAAACTCAATTATTCACTGAAAGTGGAGGAGGGGCTGGATCATTACCTGGTACCCCGTTTTGTATTGCAACCACTGGTAGAGAATGCGGTGAAACACGGGCTGAAAGCCACCGGGCAAATAACCCAGATCAACCTGGAAGTAAAACGCAGCGAAAAAGGATTGGTGATGAATATCGCGGATACCGGACCTTTGTTCCCCGCAGAACTAAGCCCGGGTTATGGGGTGAAAAGCGTTTATGATAAACTCGACCTGCTCTTCCCCGGTAACTATGAAATGCATTTCAGTAATGAACCTGTTAAGCAGGTCTCTTTATATATTCATAAACTGGTAAAAGATGAGTCAGCTATTTAGAGCAATAGTAGTGGATGATGAACCCGCGGCCCGCCGGCTGATGCGAAGTTTGCTGGAAGAACACCGCGATATGGTAGAAGTAATCGCTGAAGCCGGCAACGGTAAAGATGCGATCGCATTGATCGAAGAACTGAAGCCGGACCTGATCTTCCTGGATATTCAAATGCCCGATCTTACCGGTTTCGAGGTGCTGGATAAACTGACCATAAAACCCAATATCATTTTTACCACAGCCTATGAGCAGTATGCAATAAGAGCTTTCGAGAATTTTTCAATCGATTATTTATTGAAACCCATCAAGGAAGAAAGACTGGCTCAAAGCATTGGGAAGCTAAAACAATTTGGAAGATTGAATCCTTCTTTCGATCTCTCCGGTTTACAGGAGATCATCCGCCAGTTCCGGGCTCCCCAAAAAGCCACAGCCCTGCCGGTGAAGACGGGTGACAGGATCAACCTGATCCGCTTCGAGCAGATCAGCTATATGGAGGCCGATGATAAATATGTTTTTATCTATATGGCAGACGGCCAGAAACATATTACCGATCAATCCCTGGTAGCGCTGGAAGAAAAGCTGCCATCACAATTCTACCGGATCCAGAAATCCTATATTATTAATAAGGACAGGATAAAGGAAATGCACCGGCATTTCAACAGCCGTTACCTCTTTATTATGGACGACAAGCCCTCCAGCCGGCTGACCTCTGGGAGAACCTACCACGATGCCATCCGGACTGAATTTGGTCTATAATGGTCCGTATCACTATTTCTTCTTTCCGCCCTCTATCTGTCCTGGATACCGCTTATAATAAATTTGCGGGTATTTGTAACCTGATTTAGAGCTCAGCGTCACACTTGTGTCATTAGAAACGGCCAATCATCCCTAAAACAGGCCGTTTAATTTAAAACACTGTTCTTGGTAATACAAAGTACCTATCTTTGACCTGTAATAATCAAAATAAGGTATTAAACAATAAAACAACAAAAATGAGAAAGTTCTTAACCGCAATGATCATCACCCTGACAGCCTTTGGTTTCGAAGGTTTTGGGCAGGGTAAAACCGGGAAGATAACCGGGACGGTGATCGATGGCAGTACCAAAACGATCGAATCGGCTACTATCAGTTTATTAAGGGCCAAAGATTCGTCTGTAGCGAAAATGAGTGTTGCGGATAAAACCGGTAAATATGAATTTGATGGAATTTCTGAAGGAAAATATTTTGTTTCGATAAGTGCAGTAGGACATAGCAAAGGATATTCTGAAGTAATTGACATCACCGCAACGAACAATACAGTAGTATTAAAAACAATTGAACTGGTACCCCAGGCAAAATCGATCGGGGAAGTTACTGTTACTGCCAAAAAACCATTGATCGAACAAAAGCTGGATCGCACCATCGTCAATGTGGAAGCCTCTGTAACCAATGTGGGTAACTCTGCTCTTGAGGTATTGGAAAAATCTCCCGGTATCACCGTCGATAAGGATGGTAATATCAGCTTAAAAGGAAAACAGGGAGTCGTGGTGATGATCGATGGTCGTCCCAGTTATCTGACCGGACCCGATCTTGCCAACCTGCTCCGCAGTATGAGCGCCAGCCAGCTGGAGCAGATTGAGATCATGACCAACCCTCCCGCTAAATACGATGCAGCAGGTAATTCAGGCGTGATCAATATCAAAACAAAAAAGAACAAGCAGTTTGGTTATAATGGAAGCATCACCACGGGTTATACGCGGGGGAAATACTCCCGGTTCAACGAGAGCGGGAATTTCAACTACCGTAACGGTAAAGTGAATTTCTTTACGAATGTAAATTATAGCAGGAACCACAAGGGGGAACAGCTTTTGATCACGAGGAACATGCGTGAGTCAGTCACCAAGAACATTGTCTCCATATTTGATCAGACATCAGACATGATCAACCAAAGCCATTTTTACAGCGCCAAGGCCGGGCTTGATTATTCTGCCAGCAAAAGGACGACGCTGGGTGTGGTCGTAAACGGGTACTACAACCCAAGCAGATGGCAAAGCAGTACGCAAACGTTCATCAACGAACCGAACGGTCAATTGAGAAGTGAAACAAAAGCGTTTACACGGAACGACGAGAAGTGGAAGAATTTCAGCAGCAACTTCAACCTGCGCACCGTTTTCGATTCGACAGGGCAGGAACTGACAGCTGATCTTGATTATATCCAGTACAGGTCTACCAGTAACCAGCCACTTTACAGTTATTACTATGATAACCTTGGAATGCCATCCGGCAAACCCGACACGCTGTTGGGAACTCTTCCGCAGGACATAACTATTTACAGCGGGAAGGCGGATTATTCCAAACCACTGAAAAAAGGAGCAAAGTTCGAAGCAGGATTTAAATCCAGTTATGTGGAGACCGATAACAACGCGGTGTATAAGAATCTCGATAATAATGTTGCGGTGCTGGATAGTGGCCGGAGCAATCATTTCCTATACAAAGAAAATGTCAATGCGGCTTATGTAAACTATAGCAGACCCCTGGGTAAAAAATGGAGCGGACAATTCGGTCTCCGGATGGAGAACACCAATGCCAAAGGAGATTCAAGAGGTTATGTGTATGACGTCATAGAAAATAAATTTGTTCCGTTTGTTGAAACATTCAGCAGGAACTATACGCAACTTTTCCCAACTGCTTACCTGCAGTATACTGCCAACGATAAAAATTCATTTGTCATCAATTACGGCAGAAGGATCAACCGTCCTGATTACGGTGACCTGAACCCATTCATTCACTTTCTCGACCGGTATACGTTCGAACAGGGTAACCCGAACCTGAAACCCCAGTTCAGTCATAATATCGAGCTGAGTCACACGTACAAAGGATTTCTGACCACAACGCTGAATTATAGCACCACAACGGATATTATCCAGCAGGTGCTTGAGCAGAATGAAGCTACCAACGAAACATTCATCAAGAAAGCAAATATTGCATCCCGTGACCAGGTAGGTATTGCCATCAGCGCTTTCAAGCAGATCAAAAAATGGTGGAGCGGTAATGTGTATGTGAATGTATCGAACAATAAGTTCAAAGGGGTAGTGGATAATGAACCTATCTCTATCGGGATCACCGGCTTTATGGTACAGGCCCAGCAGCAATTCAAATGGGGTAAAGGCTGGAGTGCAGAAGTAAGCGGCTTTTATCGCAGTAAAGGAGTGGAAGGAGTGATCTATATACAGCCTATCATGCAGTTCAATGCCGGTTTTAGTAAACAGGTATTAAAAGATAAAGGATCGGTGCGGTTGAATTTCCGTGACATTTTTGCCGGTAACACATTTAAAGGAGAAAGCAAGTATGGTACCGTGGATGCGAAATTTAAGGATATCAACGACAGCCGCGCAGTGAGTCTCTCTTTTACCTGGCGTTTCAATAAAGGAAAATTGAAAGCAGGCAGCGCAAAAAAAGAAGGAAGCGCATCCGATGAACAGGGCCGGGTAAAAGGCGGGAACTAAAACAGGAATAAAGAAATGAATGATCGTCCTCCTCTGCCGTATTTGCCAGGGGAGGATTTTCTTCATGGAACAAATTATTAATGCTCTTTTAACAAGGTGAGAAGGCCAAACTGTTTTTTTACCGCTGGTGTATCGGTAACCTATTATTACCCTTTGTCACGGAAACTACGAAACTTGTCATATTTCGCTTCAAAATGAACTTTTTAACCCGGACTTTTAATCTTAAGTCACTAACCATAGCCATGAGTATGAGAAAGATATTTATTCTTTTTAATTTTTTATTTGTTTTTCTTTCAGGAGCGTTCGCACAAAATAAAGCAGGCAAGATCGGGGGTTTGGTCTCCGATGCCACAGGAAAGCCTCTTGGCTCGATCTCCGTATCTCTTTTAAAAGCGAAAGATTCTTCATTAGTGAAAGCTGCCGTTTCCAATAAGGAAGGAGAATATGACTTTGATAATATTGCCGAAGGAAATTATTTTATCTCCACCACTTCGATCGGTTTTGAAAGAGCCGCAAGCGCTGTTTTTACAATAAGCGCATCAAACAGTTCCATACAGGTCCCTTCATTACAGATGGTGTCAGCGGCCAAAGGATTGAGCGAAGTAACTGTGACCGCTAAAAAGCCTTTTATTGAAACAAAGATCGATAAGACGATCGTGAATGTGGATGCATCACCTACCAGCGCAGGGGCTACCGCACTGGAAGTACTTGAAAAATCTCCGGGTATCAGTGTCGATAATGACGGAAATATCAGTTTGCGGGGAAAAGCCGGGGTGATCATCATGCTGGATGGCAAGCTTTCTTATTTGTCTGCCGCCGACCTCGCGAATTTGCTGAAAAATATGCCCGCTTCTTCGCTCGACCAGATTGAGATTATGACGAATCCTTCCGCGAAGTATGATGCATCCGGTAATTCAGGTGTCATCAATATCAAAACAAAAAAAGGAAAGAACGCAGGATTCAACGGGAGCTTTATGGTAGGTTATACATCGAGTATCTACAAGCCAAGGAGCGCCCTGTACCTGATCCCGAAAACACAGAACAGTGTCAATTTCAATTGGAGAAAGAACAAGATCAATTTATTTGGCAATTATAACCCGAATATGTTCAGGGGCCGAAACACACTGACCTTTGAGAACAGGTTCCTCGATAACCAGGGAAATAT
>DASYLC010000184.1:0-5602 GCA_036009775.1 Chitinophagaceae bacterium | reverse complement strand
GATGCAAAATTCAAAGTGCAATTGCTTCCCGGTAAAACACTCCGTTGTGTAAGCATTAATTTTTCGGCAGGGTGGTTACAGAAAAATGTTTTATGTGATATCCATCTTCACCATAGCCTGCTGCAATCGTTTACGTTTGACGCGGACCCTTTTGTACTTTTTGAATCGCTGTCAGTGGTAGAGCGGAGAGTAAACGAAAGTCTTTTTGATGCGATGGATCAGAAGGAGTTTGGAAAATTCTTCTGGCGTTCACGGGTGCTGAACCTGCTGACCGCTTTTTTCTCGAGGATAGCAGACCGGAGATCGGTGCAATACAATGGCACAGTATCACATACCGAACAGATCGCCGCCGTGCAAAAACAACTGGTGGCCAATATCTACAAGGGGTTGCCGGATATCGGAACGATGGCCAGGCAGGCAGCCGTAAGTGAATCGCTGCTGAAAAGATATTTCAGGAAGATCTATGGTAAAAATATCTATAGTTATTACCAGGAAAAAAGAATGATCTGTGCAAAACGATTGCTTACCGATAAAAATAAGACCGTAACGGAGACCGCCAGTATCATGGGGTACGGTAGTGTCAGCAGTTTTAATAATACGTTCAAACGTTTTTTTGGGTTGAAACCGGACAAGTTTCAAAGAACGAACATGGTGGCCGTCGATATCTGATTTTCTTACAGGACGGTTCTGGACACAAACGCAAACAGGAAGCTGCCGGATTGGGGCAGCTTTCTTGTTTTTATAAAGGGCTAACCGTATTTTGCGGTGCGGCTGATCGATTTATACAGTAAAACCCACACATGAAACAAATAAAAGTAACAGCGCTGTTTGCATTACTGCTATGTACAGGAACATTGTTCGCCCAGCAAGGTGGTTCCCCGGCAACAGGAGCACTGGTCGCCGGGGAGAAAAAAGGCTGGCCCTCCGCGGAACGTTATAATTTTATCAGAGAGTGTACCGGTTCGGCGAAGGCCAGGCTTACAGAAGATGCCGCCAGGTATTACTGTTATTGCATGCAGGAAAGGCTGGAACTAAAATATCCAACCATTGAAGAAGCGCAGAAAATAACGGAGTCTGATATGAATTCACCTGCCTTCCAGAAGAATGTCAAGGAATGTAAGGAAGGTATCTGGACCACCAAGGACCGGAATGATTTTGTATCGGAGTGCATCAATGCTGTCAAAGAGTTTTCAGAAGATAAGGCAAAGAACTACTGCGAATGCATGTTGTTTAAAGTGGAACAAGCATTTCCCAAACCGGAGGATGCGACCCAACTTAACGCAGAGAAACTGAATAGCCCGGAATGGAAAAGGATCGCACAGGGTTGCCTGGATTTTTGACGATAGAATCGCTATTATACTCAATGGTATACTATGATCCACCTGCTTTCACTTTTAAACAATACTCCCACAGCGATCATTGCCATACTCTTACTGGCATTGATCTTTCTTTCTTACCTGGCAGGTGCCTGGCTGGGTAATTACCAGAAAAGACATAACCCGGATGCAAAGGCGAAAGGAGTGGGGCCGCTGGAAGGCGCATTACTGGGTTTGCTGGCCTTGCTTTTATCGTTCACGTTCAGTATGTCGGCTTCAAGGTTTGATAATCGCAATTCACTGATCACTGATGAAGCCAATGCGATCGGCACTGTTTTATTAAGGACTGATCTGTATCCTGACAGTAGCCGTGTTTTGTTCAGGAAAGATCTGAAGCAATATGTAGAAACGAGGATCGCTTATTACAATGCTGGCAACGACCGCTCGCTGATCGACAAGACGCTCAGGGAGGCTACCATCATATCCACCCGTATCTGGGAAAGAGCAGGTCAACTTTCCAGGGCATCATCTGCTACTGTCCCGCACAGCCTGATGGTACCTGCGCTGAATGATATGATCGATTTGGTGAACAGCCGGGATGCCGCGAGGCAGGCAAAAGTACCCGATTCGATATTCTGGCTGCTGATCCTGCTGACGATACTCGGAAGCCTGGTTATCGGTTACAGCAAGCAGGAAAAAAAGAACGACTGGATCGTGCTGACCATTTATTCATTGATGACGGTACTCACCGTTTATACGATCATTGACCTGGATCGCCCGCGGCAAGGGATCATCAAGACCGATACGGCGCATAGGAAGATCGTTGAATTGCGGGAACTTTTTAAGGAATAATGATTCAATACCTGATTGCTGTAGGTGCAGCCGGCTTCGTCAAAATATCATCATTATTCGCCCCTTTCTTCGAAACATTTTCGCTGAGCTTTCCAAATTCCATGTCAGTCCAGCACTCCCGGAACCGCGACCACTTTTAAAGTATACAAATCAGTAAATTCAGGCTGTCAATTATGGATATGACTAAAACAACAATTACCGGGATTGCGCCATTTTTTATCGTAAAGAATGTTCCGGCGGCGCTGAGCTTTTATCGCGACCGTCTCGGGTTCGACATTACCTTCCAGGGGCCAGGTGAAGACGATATCTTCTTCGGGATTGTGCAACGGGGTGCGGCGATGATCATGCTGAAGGAAGTTGGTGTCGATCCCGTGCCAAACCACACAAGGGATATTAAAAAAGGCATTGCCCGCTGGGATGCTTATCTCCATGTTCCGGATCCTGATGCACTGGCGGCAGAGTTCTCGTCGCGCAATGTCGAATTCTTTACAGCACTCTCCGACAACGATGATGGGTTGCGGGGATTTGAAGTGAAGGATGCGGACGGGTATATATTGTATTTCGGAAGACCCAGGGAGGGATGACCGGCATACGCCTGGCTATGGGTTTTGAAAATATCGCATACAGGGGGCGCAGAACCCGCAGAGAATAATAAGCGCGACCCTCTGTGAACCCCGTGCTCTCTGTGTATTGCATTCCTTATTTTAATTTTATATTTTCCTTATTCCCAAGTACATTTGCAACCCGCCTCAATAATCTGCCCGGGTGGCGGAATTGGTAGACGCAGCAGACTCAAAATCTGCCGTTCGCAAGGATGTGCTGGTTCGATTCCAGTCCCGGGCACGGATAATTAGCCAGAGTTTAAAGCTCTGGCTTTTTTATTTTAGTGAATTGGCAGATGCACCCGATCAATATCGGGGCGTTCACAAGGATGTGCTGGTTCGATTCCAGTCACGTCTGTTTAATCGTGGAGAACTCTATTGAAATTTTCTTCATTTCGAATTATGTATTCATTTTTTCCATCTCTTATTACATACTGCTTTACAAACTCCGGTACAGATCTTTTTGCAAGCAACCAATGATGACAGTTGTCAGTATGTAGGAACAGGTTGTTCGGCGAAAATTAACCTTGCTTAACCTTGTGTTGATATATTTTCCTCCTGAAATTATTAAAAAATGAAAAAAATAGTATCCGGTTTATTGGTCTTGTTATGTACAGCATCAGTGAACCCAACCCGCGGTCAATCGCCTGTTTCAGGTACGGCCACTTATGAATCTGAGAACCTGTCCAGGATGAATATGGGAGGGCAACAATTGGAGCAGAGAATGAATTTAAGTTTAAGCCTGGATTTCTCCGGGAAATATTGCCGGGTAACCGCTTTGCTCGGTGTGGGCCCGCAAGAAATAGGAGGTGGGGGACTTAAACTTAACGGGATACCGCCACAACAGAAATATTATGTTCCTGGGGATAAAGCATTCTACCAGTTGACACAGGCAAAAGGGAAGATTTATGCTATTCGTTCGGAACCCAAAGACATCACTGATCTGTCAATCACCGGGAGAAAGGATACCATATTCGGGTATACCTGTCATGAATTTACTTATAAATCCAACGGAGAGCTGGTTACAGGTTGGTATACGCCCGACCTGCCCGCTATCGTTGCTCCCCATGAAGTGACAGGTGTACCCGGTGGAATTCTTAAGATCGAGTCGAAAAATTATAACTCGATGGTCACTTCCATTAAAGTGGGTACCACAGTCAGCGAAGCCGATCTGAAGTTACCGGCAAACTCCATAAAAATATCGAACGTTGATTTCGCAAAAGAGATGGTGGGCAATCGATAAAACAAGTAAACAATGAAGTATCTATTGACCATAGTTATGGCGGCTCTCTGTACGACTTCGCCGCTCGGTGCTCAGCAAAAAGAGATCCGGGTAAAAGGTAAGATACAGCTTGCGGATAAACCGCTGTTTGGCGACAACGGTGAAATTGTAGTACTGCAGGGAGGTGCCTGGGACGATACGCGTACCATCCTTCCCATCGATCGGAGCGATCATAAGAGTAAACTTATTCCCTCAAAACTATATTTCCTTCCAAAACCCTAAGATGAAGAGCTTTTTATTTTGAAGTGAGCTCCCTGGTGATCCTGTCCAGATATTTCTTCTTATAATAATACTCCTTCACCTGCAACAGTTCTTTTTCGGTAACAATACCGTCCTTATAATTTTCCACAGTTTCTTTAACAGGTTCATAGATCTCAGATGATAGTTGAGAGATGATAGATGATAATTTGTCACGGTCGGTTGTCTCGTCCATTTCCATTAACTGTTCGTTGATCTCCAGTACTTCCATTAAAAAGGCGGGAGGAAGTTCGTATTTCTCTTCTTCCTGCAACAACCCTTTTTCCAGCAATACATATTTAATGGTGGCATCCGGGTTTTGAAAGGTTTTCCAGGCTTTGTTCAGCAGGGCCGAACGGTCCAGTGCTTCTGCCTGCACTTCGGCGCTTTCAGTGGCGGAATGATCGGGGTGATATTTTCTGCTCAACTCAAAAAAACGTTTCGAGAGAAGAGCAGGGTTCACTTTTAATTGTACCGGTATTTCAAAAAGTTCAAAATAATTCATGAGCAGGCTGAAATTTTATTCCAAAGGAATTCTTCAAAGGAGTACTTTGTACCGATGGAGCGATTACATTTGCTGACTGTTCTAACGTCTTGCCAACAGCAAAAATACCGGAATGATCAAGATCGGACTTATTAAAGAAGGAAAAATCCCGGCCGATAACCGGGTTTCGCTGACCCCCGCTCAATGCAAATGGATACATAAAAATTCAGACCTTGTCAGGGTCGTTGCCCAGTCATCTCCCAACCGCTGTTTTTCCGACCGGGAATATTCCTCCGCAGGAGTGGAAGTAAAGGATGATGTCAGTGATTGCGATGTTTTACTCGGGATCAAAGAGGTTCCGGCCGGCGAGTTGATCAGCGGGAAGACCTACCTCTTCTTTTCGCATACCAAGAAAAAACAGCCCCATAACCAGCACCTGCTGAGAGCTATCCTCGATAAAAAGATCCGGCTGATCGATTATGAATGCCTTGAGCATGAAGATGGGCAACGGATCATCGGTTTTGGTTTTTTCGCCGGCGTGGTTGGCGCCCATAATGGGATGATGGCCTATGGGGAACGGACCGGGCTATTTAAATTAGACAGGGTTTATAAACAACGTAGTTTCAGGGAATTGATCCATAATTATTTTGGACTCCGGTTGCCCAATGTCAAGATCGCCGTTACCGGTTCGGGAAGGGTGGCACATGGCATTCTCGAGATCATGAACCTGATGGGCATCCATGAAGTGGAACCGGATGATTATATGCGCAGGCGGTTTTCCTACCCGGTCTATACCCAATTAAAAGGAGCTGAATTGTACCGCCACAAA
>DASYLC010000183.1:0-4083 GCA_036009775.1 Chitinophagaceae bacterium | reverse complement strand
CATTGATCAGGGAATTGCGGAACCTTTTTTTGAAAAGACCTGTTGCAGCCTGTATTTTATCCTGCGGTAATATTTTTTATGCACTATAAACCAAAGCCTGGCCGGTGATAAGGATCTATTACCGCTACCTTTAAAGATATAACGGGTAAGCCCCAGTTCTTCAATCAATGGCAACAGCGGAGCCATGTACTCATTGTTCACACGTAACCTCATTTCGGGCCGTTCATATATATCGATCTGTGAGTCGATGCATTGCCTGATCCGGTTGGGATCGAGGTAATAAGCAGTGTTGAATTCCTGGTGTGTAAAATCTTTTATTTTTTTCTGGTATTTCTCTATCTCATCGCCAAATACATAACTAAAATGCCAGCCGGTGCCTGTAGCTGTTTTAGAAAGGATAT
Source organism: Chitinophagaceae bacterium (assembly GCA_036009775.1). GTDB lineage: Bacteria > Bacteroidota > Bacteroidia > Chitinophagales > Chitinophagaceae > JJ008. The sequence continues at coordinate 3,682 of DASYLC010000183.1, read as the reverse complement.
GCTTTGCCAGCTGTGGGTAGAGCCGGTGACGATCACCTATGTCTTTATCCTGTAAAAATTCCCAGGTGGCCAGTAAACATTTTTGCCAGTGGACCATGACCTCGACGTTAAAAAAATAATTGAACATGGGTACTTCGATGAGAGCGGGCAGGCTGAGTTGGGGGAGGGCAAGCACTTTTTCCAGGTTCACGATCTCATCCACATCGGAAATAAGGACCAGGTCCATTTCCTGGCAACCGGTCAAACCCTGTTTGATATAATTACGCTGGTAGAATTCGTAATCCCATGTCCCCATTTCATTTACCGGTGCCACCAGGTGAATGATCTTATCCGCATAGCGGGCAAACCGGTCTTTGTTATCCCGGAAATGAAGCGGTTTTTTTTCTCCTGAAATGGTACGTTCCGATTCTACCAGTACAAATTTTTCCACGGCATCATTCAAAAAACGAAATCGCAGTTCAAGCAGATCCAGCTCGTCATTGAATATAAAGCAATCATATACTTTCATGCCGGTCTGTTTTCCAGGTGGTCTCGGTAAAAGTTTTTACATGGGAAGGGAACCCATCCGGCCGGAGCGATTTATCGGAGTTCAACACATTGAATTCAAGCTGGTCGATGATGGCATTGCAGATATCCCCGTTGTTCAGCACAAAAATATCCAGCGAATAGGGGCCGGGTGTCATATTCAATGAATGGAGGGAAGCCTGCATCGTGATCACTTCATTTTTTACCGCCCGTAATTCCATTTGTTTATCCAGTGTAGTACTATGCGTAATGATCTCACCATATATATTCCTGATATTAAAAGCGACCTCCACGTTTTGTAAGTTGTCATTGGCCCTGTATTGTATCTCGATGGTAAGGGGATAGCCGAGAAGGGTCTCCGTTACTACATTACTGTTGGCCAACAAGCGGCAGGAAATGATTGCAGCGTTGCCGTTACCGTAGCTTTTGCTATTGGCCGCGACCGACGGAATATCTTTGAGGTATCGCTCCACCACACTATTCGTCGCGTCGAAGGATTGAACCTTCCCGTCGGATAGGTAGATCGCTTTATTACACAGCGCCTGTACAGCTCCGAGGTTATGACTCACAAAAAGTATGGTCCTGCCGTCTTCGCTTACCTCGTTCATTTTTCCCAGGCATTTTTTCTGGAAAGCTGCATCACCCACGGCCAGTACCTCATCGATGAGCAATATCTCCGATTCAAGATATGCGGCTACGGAAAAGGCCAGCCGCATCTGCATGCCGCTGCTGTAATGTTTTAAAGGAGTATCGATGAATTTTTCCACCCCGCTGAAATCGACTATGGCATCGAACTGTTTATGGATCGCTGCTTTCTTTAACCCGAGTATGGACCCGTTAAGGTAGATATTCTCTCTCCCGCTCAATTCCGGATGGAAACCGGTGCCTACTTCGAGCAGGCTGCCTACGCGTCCGCGCAGGGTAGCATGTCCTTTTGTAGGAGGTGTGATCCTGCTGATTATTTTTAATAAAGTACTTTTCCCCGCGCCGTTGCGGCCGATGATACCTACTTTTTCACCGGGCTGTATATCGAGATCAATATCCTGTAATGCCCAGAATTTTTCTTTCTTCTTTTTGCCGGTGCCAAAAATATTTTTGACAGAACCCGCCAATATTTCCCGTAAAGAAATATAGGGCTGACTGGTAGCCAGCTTATATTGTTTGCCCAGGTTTCGTATTTCAATAACAGGTGGCATCAGGTGAGATCTGCAAAATAGGCTTCTGTTTTTCTAAAATAAAATAAGCCCACCGCTGCAATAAGCACGGCGGATCCCAAACCAATACTTACTATTGCAGTATCCAAAGTGCCCTGTAACGGATACCGGAATAATTCAATTGCTGCATTGACCGGGTTCACTGCCAACAGGTATTTTAACCAGGATTGCTGCACCAGTTGCAGCGGATAGATGACCTGTGCTGTAAAGAACAGGAATTGCAACAGGAAAGGGATGGTGTAACGGAAATCACGGTACTTTACATTCAGTGCTGCCAGGAACGTACCCGCCCCGAATGCAGATAATAGCAGGACAAGTATCCCCACCGGGAAATACAATAAAGCAGATATATGAACCGGTTGTTTATAGATCACACAAAAAACAAGGAAAATAAGAAGACCCGCTACAAAATCAAACAGGGCAACCAATACCGAAGAGCAGGGGATGACCAGCCGTGGGAAATAGATCTTATTGATGATGTTCGCGTTTTTGATCATGCTTTCTCCTGCATGCGAAACCGATGCACTGAACAGGTTCCAGCAGATCAGCCCGGCCAGGACGAAAACGGGATAGCTTACCGGGGTGGTATCGATCTTCCAGGTCTTTGAAAAAAGAAAGGTGAAGATCACCATCATGCCCAGCGGTTGCAACAGTGCCCAGAGAATACCCAGGTAAGTTTGTTTATACTTGACCTTTATATCCCGCCAGGTAAAAAAATAAAAGAGTTCACGGTACTGCCATAACTCTCTCAGACCCAACGAGAAACCCAAAGGAGGACGAATATGCGTGGTGAATTTCCCCATGAGGCATAAAGATAACCAAAGCAGAGAGAAAAGGAAAGAAGCGGTGGAAAAGCTTAGTTATCGTAATTGACAGGGAACCCAACTTTCACCGTCAATACCGCGTCAGGCTTTTTTTCTACGGCTAAACAGAGCACGAATTGGTTTTGTCCATTTCGTAATAAAAAAACCGGCGGCATGAAAAGGCGTCCGGAGGGAACGCTCATATTTATCATACTGGCTCATCCGGTACTCGAGGACTCCCGGGTGTATCAATGGCAGTACCTGCTTTTGCTGCCGGGTTATAGCAGGATATTTTTCCTTCACAGAATCTTTTACAAAGAAAAGCATGTTTTGCCGGTAGCTTGCATCGATCTTCGAGTTAAGCCAAAGTTTTTCCCGGAGAACATCATAGGGAGAAAAACCATGCCCGGCAAAAAAGGCGATCCAATAAGCAGGGTATTGCTCATTGTAATGGAGCGTTCCACCCTGGCAAGGCATCGCTGCCGAAAAAAAGATGACATCGCCCAGCTGGCAAAGTGTGCGGACAAATACCGGTGCGGAAGCCGGTTGCAGGTGTTCAGCAACTTCAAGTGACATAACCAGGTCGAACTGCCTCGGCAATGACAATTCTTTATCAAGATCCGCGTCCATAAATTTTTCACGGGCGATGAGCAACTGGTCCTGTTGTACGTAATCCCCGTCAATACCCTGTATATCTGTCACGCCATTCTTTTCCCAGACACTAAGCCAGGTTGCTATTCCGCATCCAACATCCACGACTGAGGCCGGTGAAATATATTCCAGTATGACCGGTATCGTTTCCTGCGCCGAACTCAATGATCCACCTCCTATGTTATTATAATATGTTTTGGTATACGCTGTGTTTGTCATATTGTTTATTTTCCATTTTCTCCGGCGGGTAAAGATAGCCAAAGCAGGGAGAAAAATAAAGAAGCGGTGGAAAAGGGTAGTGGGTCAGTTTGAAATCAATTCTGTCCCGTAGAGACATTTTATGGGTAGTTGTGTATATAAGACGTTTGGTATCGTTCCATAGGAACGATTTGTGAAGCAGACTAATAACATTGGATCGCACAATATATCCCTACGGGTAATGTCCTTTTATAGCCCACGGTTTAAACCGTGGGCTATAAAAGGCAGAGA
>DASYLC010000182.1:0-4783 GCA_036009775.1 Chitinophagaceae bacterium | reverse complement strand
ATTTTATTTCTTTCACTGAATCTTCGTTCAACGCTACCCTGAACGGGCTATACGGCCTGTATGAAAAAGCACTGACCGGTTATGATATCCCTTCGAAAAGGATCTTTACCGTGGTCAGCAGCGGGGTAAAGGGACAGGCAGAGAAAGATAACAAACAACAATGGATCAATAACCTTATCGATTCCTTCCGGGTACGGATCAGTGAACCGGAACGTAAAGTGGAAGTAGTGGATGTAAGCAAGGAAGCCCGTCTCTCCCATTTGGGTATCGTTCCTGATATCCGCCGCTACAGTACATTTATCATTGATATCGGGAGCGGTAATACCAAGGGCGGTTTCTTCCCTTATGGTAATACAAATGATTTTAAATTATTCCAGTTGAGCTGGGGCACCAAAAGCACCGCGAATGCCACGGAAAAAAATTGCGGCGATGATAAGACCCTTCCTAATTATAATAAACAACTCTATCGTGTACTCGCCGGCGCAGAGAACTCAGAGATCATTTACGCGGTAAATTCGAGCGGCGCCTACCCGGTAAGTGATAATATCGCCGTAAGCGGTGGTATTGCCTGGGCCCTGGCTACGCTGATGCATCCGGAGTTGCTGGATAACTCTGTTATTTCGATAAGCTTTGCCGAACTGGTGAAGTTCAATGAGAAGTTGTATCAAAACTATGATGCGTTCTCTCCCAATTTCCTGGCGGTAAATATCAACCGGCTGGAAGAAAAAGAACTGATCAAAAAAGAAGTGACCCGGGTGCAGCAGGTTTTTGACCAGAAAGCATTAATGGCCGGTACGGGTCTGCTGATAAAGATCATGCGCCAGTTCCAGTCTGCTTTTGAAACAAAGAGTTTCTACCTCGTCAAGAACGGGCAGGTCGGCTGGGTATCCGCTTATGTGGATCAGAATATAGAGAAATAATACAGTCAGATAACCCCGGCTTCAAACGAGGGACCCCTGACATCGTTACTGATCAGCAAAAGCACTGAATCCTTTCTTGCTTCAATGGAATGAGGAACACAGGGATGAAAAGTGATGAGTTGTTTTTCTCCCATATCCACATCACCTTCCAGTGTCTCCACCCTGATGACCCCTTCCAGCACCTGCAGGGTCAGGAATCCATCCAGGGTATTATCTTTTATCACCGCTCCTTCCTTTAACATGGTCAGCACAATGGTCATATTTCCTGATTTGAAAACCGTGATCCCGTTACGGTCATTTTTTTCCCAGGCTTTTTCATCTTTTACCTGTTCTTTAAAAGCGTCCAGGTCAGCGAATACATAGGGTGCATCAATTACCCTGTCCCCTTCGGGACGGTTGCGGGTGGCTTCATTGCGTTTTATTTCCATGTTGATTTATTTACTTATTTAAACCACAGCCCTCGCAAGCGAAGGACACAGATTGAATACAGCACAGATCGCACAGTTTAGTCTTCACCTGGCCATTCAAATCCGCGTATAGGCTATGCCTGCTCTATTTATATCAAAAAACTGGCCATGCCGGGGTTTTTCCACAATGTGAACTCTTTTTTCCTGCTGAAATCCTTCAATTACTTAGTTTCCCTGAGTGAAAGACACCAAATCCCTTCTACTGGGCATGTTATCCGTGGGCCTTGTCGGCACCTGGGTATACCATCTTTACGATAAAACGCAATACAGTAAACGGAGAACAGAAGTATATATCAAGGACTCCATTGCAGTGGCACAGGGCGTGGAGGACTCGTTGAATAAGATATATTCGGTTACGATCAGCGATCTGAATGCCAAGAAGGATTCTGTGCAGAACAGCGAGGGCCTGTTGAAGGGCGAACTGGGGAACAAACTCACCGAGATCAACCGGCTGCGGGCAGAGATCGCTTCCATCCTGAAGAAGAATAATATCAAAAAGGAAGACCTTGACCTGGCCCGGAAAAAAACGGTGGAATTGCAATTGCTGGTCTCCGAATTGCAAAGCAAGAACAGCACGATCGAGGAAGAGAAAAAGCAAATCAGCGCCGTACTCGATAAAGTAAGTGTACAGGTGAAAGACCTCGAAGGCAATGTACAGCAACTGAGCCAGGAAAATAAAGTGCTGACCGAAAAGGTGAACCTGGCTTCGGCCTTTGTAGCATCTGAATTAAAACTGGTACCGGTCGCCGTAAAAAACAACAAAGAACAGGAGACCAACCAGGCGAAGAAAGCCAGCAAACTGGTCGTTTCGTTTAATGTCCAAAACAATGTCGCTGATTACGATGTAGCAGATGTATATGTGGCTATCACCCAACCCAACGGGAATGTATTAAAGAATGAAGATGTTTGGGAGACCAACACCATCTTGCAAAATGGCGCCAGGATCAACTATACCCGAAAGGTCAGGATCGAATATAATAAAGGTGAATCCAAACCCGTGATCTTCTCACTCAATGCGGAGGAATATCTTAAAGGCACGTACACACTGCAGGTCTATCATAATGGGTATTTGATCGGGCAGGTGATGAAGGTGCTGAACTAGTTTATGGTTTATTGTTTTTAGTTTATGGTTGAGGTCGTTTTGCAGCAAGGCTACTTCACTGCATGCCGGGAGTCATGGGCAATCTTTTCCTGCATCTGATTTTACCCATAATACACAGAGGAAAACAACTGCAAATCACATTCAGAACACATTGTAGAGTTTATCAAAACTATCTCTTTCCATTTGATTAATCTTTTGTGTCAAAAAAATATTTTGTTCCCTTAAAAAATAAGGTCCCGCCATTGGCAGGACCTTTATACTTGAATAACCCAATTCTCTTAGTTGATATTGTACCCGTAGCTGATATAGTACAGGCCGCCTACAGCCGGGCTGCCATAACCAGTGCGGTAGTAGTTGTTACCCAGGTTGGTTCCGCCTACACGAAACACACTCTTGGTGCCGCTAGGACGATAACTAACCTGTGCATCTACCCAGGAGAAATAAGGCAGTGTACCTTTTACAAAAGTTCCTTCGTACACATTGTTATCCTGCCATTTTACCATCAGGTTGAAACCGATGTTCTTGCATACATTATCATTTCTCAAACCAACATTGAACCTGTATTTAGGTGCATTAAAGAAAGTAACAAGACCAGCCGGTGCATCTCTCAGTTCATCAGAGAATACATTCGCACTCAGGTAGTAATTCTTATAGGCGTTATAATCAACACCGATACCCCAACCGATCGCTTTTACAACGTCGGGAGAGTTCTGTGTGTAAGAAATATTGGTAGTTGTAAAAGGAGAAAGCAGGCCTGTATTCGAACCGTTCTTGGATTGCCCTACTACGATCGTTGCCAGGAAATCCGTGTAACGGCTATAATATACATAACCATCCACCATCATCTTTTTAGAAACCATTCCTTTATAACCCAGTTCAAAGGAGCTAACCGTCTCCGGTTTTACTTCATTATAAGTAGCCAGTTGAAGAGCTGCTGTACCGCCACCATTACGGGCCGCAATGATACTGGCAGAAGTATATCCCTGGAAAGGAGCTGTATTCAGTTTATAGATCGACTGGAACTCAGGCAAACAACCGATCAGCAAAGCCGTTCCGGTAGAAAGGGCGATATACTGGTTTTGCATAGTAGGGAAACGATATGCCGTCTGGTATGACAGACGTACAAAATTATCCTTTACTACTCTGATCAACGCCGCTATGCGGGGAGTGAATTTGCCATCGAAATTGGTTTGCTTGTCATAACGGACCGATCCGCTCAACGTGAGCACATCGTTCAGGAATTTCTTGCGCAGCTGGAGATATCCTCCTGTTTCATTCACTTTGATATTACCCCTGTTAGGGATATGTACATAACCATTACCGCCAATACCCATAGCGGGGTTAAGGGTCTGTATTGAATCCACATTATCGAGGAATAAAGTGCCCTGTGAATTAAGAACATATTGTTTCCATTGTACACCAGCGATGATCTCCACAGCTGTAAAGCGTAATGCTTCAGACAAATTGATCTGTCCTTCACCCGCCCAGAGATCTGTTTTATCCAGGAAGAGCGCACCACCATTCTTGATCGGTGTGGTCCTTACTGCTTTTAACGCTGCATCATAAGCAGGGGTACCGGGTACTAAACGACCCACATCCGCGGCAGCCCGTGCATTGGCATGTAAAGTGAACATGCTCGGGGGTAAACCACCAACAGCGGAAGCTGTCTGGCGCATAGCTTCAGAATAGGCCAGGATATAAGTACCGATCCAGGATGACTGGATGCCGGGCAATCCCTGTGAAGCGATTGGCGCTGTATTCTTCCAGCGTTCGTTGATAAAGGCACCTGCTGCAGAAGCATTATAAGATTCTCCTGCATTTTCCTGTGTGGTATATACTCTTACAAACCATGATTTGGAACGCAGCTCCAGTTTATGCTGGGCCATTTTCAAATTACGGAGTGAATAGCGGTCAGCACCGGTATAAACAGTTGTGCCGGTTCCGATATACGTATTCAGGGAAGCTTCCAGGTTGTTCGTGATCTTATAGTGAAGACCGCCGACAAATTTTGCGTTCAGGTTGCCATAGTCAACCAGGTATTTTTCTTCATACCCTGTTCTTGTTACATTATTGTTGGCCTGGTCTGTAGCATTGGAACCAAAATATCCTCTTGTATTACCGAGGTAGAAAGGAAGGAACAATGATGCAGCTCCCTGTACCTGCGGCAACAATGCCGGTGGAATACCTAATGTACCCAGGAATGTATTGAAACCTGCTACCTGTGCATTGGTAGGATAAGTTGGATTACCCTGTAATGCAAAATAACCGGCGGCGAGTACATTCAGGTCCAGGGT
>DASYLC010000181.1:0-8984 GCA_036009775.1 Chitinophagaceae bacterium | reverse complement strand
AGATCGATATGTTAACTTGTACTTCTACGTGGTTTAAAAAGCTTAAAGGCTTAGAACTTTCAAACTGAGTCACTACCGAGATCGGTAGCATCTCATTTTGATTGCATGCAGAGAACGCGGAGTTCGCAGAGCATTGTACATCAATCGATTTTATCTGCGATCCCTGCGCCCTCTGCGTGAAATACTCCAAACAACCCTGCTGCCCATCGGCAAACAAGGGTTAATAATTCGGTAAACAAGGCTAAAAACCCGGCAGCAGCAGGGCTGTCCATCTTATCTTTGTGGTATGACTTTCGTTCTGTATGCCATACTGGCCTATATATTATACCAGTTCATCTTTAAACTGGTGATCCCGGTCTATATTGCCAGCCGGAGGATCAAGAAGGGATTCCGGGAAATGCACCAAAAAATGCAGGAACAGGCTGGCAACAGCGGACAAAACCAGCACCAGGGTTTCAGACCGCAATCTTCAGCACCCAACACCGGCAACCGGCCAAAGTCCGGTGACTATATCGAGTTTGAAGAAGTCAAATAAACATTGAGGATTGTGGATTAAGATGGAAGATTGATCCACCCGATGTCTCAATGAACAAAGAAACATTCGAATCACAAAATCTTCAATCCCCCAATCTAAAGTCTTGAATTACTGAAGTTTAAACGATGCTTCTGTCACATCCCGGCTATTCGCTCCAATAAATACTTTGAAATCCCCGGGTTCGGCGACATATTTCAGGTCGCTGTTATAGAATTTCAGATCATTGACTGTGATCGTAAAAGAAACAGTCCTGCTTTCCCCCGGCTTCAATGAAATTTTTTGGAACCCTTTCAATTCTTTGACAGGCCGCGTAATGCTTCCGACAAGATCACGTATATACAGTTGCACTACTTCTTTTCCTTCATATTTACCGGTATTCTTTACGTTGATGGTGGCCGTGATCTTTCCGCTTGTGTTCATACTGGCATTGCTGAGTTTCAGATCGCTGTACACAAAAGAAGTGTAGCTGAGTCCGTACCCGAAAGGATACAACGGGTCATTGGATACATCTAAATAATTAGACCTGAATTTTTCAAACCATTTTCCTTCCGGCAATGGCCGGCCTGTATTTTTGTGTGAGTAATAAATAGGCAGCTGCCCGATATTTTGCGGGAAGGTGGTCGTCAGTTTTCCTGAAGGATTCACATCACCGAATAATACGTCGGCGATAGCATTGCCCGCTTCCGAACCGCCAAACCATACGTTCAATATAGCAGGTACATTCTTATCCTCCCAGGTCAATGTAAGTGGCCGGCCGGTAAATAAAACCAGCACCACGGGTTTCCCTGTCTTTAACAGCGCGGCCAGCAATTCTTTTTGTATTTGTGGTATATCCAGGTTGGTACGGCTTGAACTTTCACCGGTCATTTCAGAAGCTTCACCCAGTGCGGCAACGATGATATCGGCCTGGCCTGCTGCCTGCACAGCTTCATTAAGCATTTCCGCTGCTGTGCGGTTATCTTTTTTTAAGGCGCGGCCAAACATCGTTCCTCTTTTTTCCAGGTTGCTGTCCGCTTCAAACGTGGAGCCCTGCGCATAGATTATTTTTGCGGCTCCCGCTGTTTTTTCCAGCGCTTCTTTTAAAGAGATACATTTTGCAAGATCGGTAGCCACACTCCAGGTGCCCGCCATATTTTCCGGTGTATTCGCCATCGGGCCTACCAATGCAATGGTTCCGGTTCTTTTCAACGGCAGGAGCTCGTTTTGATTTTTTAAGAGCACAAAGCTTTCTGTTGCGATCTCTCTTGCTGTTTTAATATTGGCCGGCGTATATATTTCTGTTCTGCTTCTTTCTAAATTGCAATAGCGATACGGATCATCGAACAAGCCCAATTTATACTTTGCTTCCAGTACCAACCGGCAGGCATCTTCGATCTCTTTCAATGTTACTTTCTTTTCCTGCAATGATTTTTTTAAGGTGGTTAAAAAACCTTCTCCCACCATATCCATATGTATCCCCGCTTTGAGTGCTAATGCGGACACTTGCTGCAGGTCACCCATGCCGTGGGCGATCATCTCATTGATACCGGTATAATCCGTCACCACAAATCCATTGAAACCCCATTGTTTCCGCAATACATCTGTCATCAGGTATTTGTTTGCCGTAGCCGGTATTCCATCCACTTCATTGAAAGAGGCCATTACCGAACCTACTCCCGCATCCACTGCTGCTTTATAAGGAGGGAAGTATTCATTGAACATCCGCACCCGGCTCATATCTGTCGTATTATAATCACGGCCGGCTTCTGCAGCACCATATAAAGCATAGTGTTTTACACAGGACATGATCGTGTTTGCCTTCGACAGATCATCACCCTGGTATCCCTTCACCATTGCTTTTGCTACTTCTGACCCCAGGTAAGGGTCTTCACCACTGCCTTCTGCGATACGCCCCCAGCGGGGATCACGGGCAATGTCCACCATCGGGCTGAATGTCCAGCAGATACCATCAGCGCTTGCTTCCGTGGCAGCCACCCTTGCGCTTTGTTCAACGGCCTGCATATTCCAGGTGCAGGATAATGCCAATGGTATCGGGAAAGTAGTTTTATAGCCGTGTATCACATCCATGCCAAAGAGCAATGGAATTTTTAGTCTTGATTCTTCCATCGCTACCCGCTGCACTTCTTTTATTTTTTCTACCCCTTTTATATTAAAGAGGCCACCCACTTTTCCTTCTCTTATCTTTTTAGCGATATCGGAGTTGGAGGCCTGTCCTGTAACAATATCACCGGAGCCGGGAAGATTGAGCTGGCCGATCTTCTCTTCCAATGTCATTTTTTTCATCAGTGCATCGACGTACGATCTCATTTTTGCACCGGGTGCTACTTGTGCTATTACCTGTACAGATGTCAATAGCAATAATCCTGTTAGTATCCTTTTCATTGAACGTTGTTTATTATTTCAGCAAATGGGGTTCTATTAATTTTTGCCAGATAGCATATCCTTTCCTGTTCATATGTAAATCATCTTCCAGGAAAATATCGCTCATCGGCGTGCCGTCCTCCTTTAACATGGGGTGATATACATCTATAAAAACAGTTCTCTTTTTCTTCTTCAGGAAATTCTGAATCGCATAATTGGAAAGTTGCACTTCCCTGTCCAATCGTATACGGCTCGGACTGGGTTTTATGGAAATAAAAACGATAGAGACTTTCGGGAATTTCTTGCGGATATCTTCGAATAACTGTTTGAACCGGTAAAACACATGCTTCGACATCACCGTATCGGAAGCGGCAAGATCATTCTCCCCGCAATAGATAACGACCTGGCGGGGTTCATAAGGAAAGATGATATCGTTTTCGTAACGTATTACATCAGGCAGCGTGGAGCCGCCAAAACCCCTGTTGATAATAGTATGACCGGGAAAATCCTGTTGCAGGTCTTTCCAGAGCCGGAAAGAAGAGCTACCCACAAATAATATCGCTTGTTTGGGAGGAAAGGAAATGGAATCCTGTTTTTTAAATGCCGCTATTTCATTGGCGAATGGCTGGGCATTGATGGCAATCATAGCGCCTATCACCAGGCAAATACAAAATATTTTTTTTATCATGAGTATCTATTCCACTTTTATTATGCTGGTCCTTTCGCTGGTACCGTTCTCGTTGATCGACTCTATACAATAATAATACGTCTTTTGTGAATCCATCGCCTTCATCCAGTATTCATTATTGGAATGTACCATGATACTGGTATATAATTTATCCGGTGAAGTACCATAATAAATATGATAAGCAAAAGCATCATCCACCGGTCTCCATTTGATAAATGCGCTGCGCTTGTCCTTTTCCGTACGCAAAACAATAAAACCTTCTACTTTGCCAGGTTTGGCTCCGTTGCCGTTCCCAAATACCCTTAACCCGCTGATTGCAAATTTACCGGTTGGCATAGCAATATTCTCCAGGCGGATATAACGTGCCTGTACCGGCGTTGCCAGTTCTATATAATCATGCGGTACATCGGTCGTGTTATTGCTTTTATCCACGAGCACGCTCCATTTCTTCCCGTCGGTGGAGTAATATAATTTGTATTGGTGATAAAGACCCGATGTTTTACCCAGCCAGACTGTATCCATTTCTTTGGGAAAGCTTACATCCTGGTCGGCATAGTTGATCTGCACCGCATTGACGGTTGATATATTTCCAAGATCTGTTTGTATCCACTCCCCTTTGTTACCGCTTACGGCACTCCAGTATGTTTTGGTCAATTCATCCACAGCATTATTAGCATGATAGCCCCCGAGCGTGGATGACACCTGGACGGGTTTATTATAGTTCAGCAACATCCACCCTGTGAAATAAGGTGACTTGCCATCTTTCCCATAGCCGGCCGCTTCAATACCGGGGCCGGGGATACGATGGGGGTAATCGCCGAATGTGGTGTTACAAAACATGACATCCTCCTTGTCAAACCCCGCGGGCCAGATACCGATCCTTCTTTCAAATGTATTCTTCACTGATACTACCGTGGTTGATACATGCCAGTAATTATTATAATTGTCTTTGAACGTAGAGCCATGACCGGCCCCTCTTACATAGCCACCTACTTTGATGCTCAACGGATCGCTTTGATCGATGAACCAGCCTGCCGGTGACCCCATGGGATTATCAGCCACGGCAACACCATCCGCATAACCGCTGAATTCCGTACCCGGCGCGCCATACTGCATATAATATTTGCCATTGTGTTTGGTCACCCAGGCGCCTTCCATGAACGGATCAAGAAAAGTATTATCCATATGTTCTCCAAACCGTTGCCATCCGTATCTCCACTGTTTTAGCATGTGCATTTCCTTCCGGGTACCTATTGGTTGAAATGTTTTCCGGTTCAGCTCTATACCGTATAATGGATAGGTATTACTGCTGCCATTGTACATGTATAGTTTTCCATCATCATCCGTGAAAAAAGCAGGATCCCAGCCCCCGATCTCAAATGAATCCACCAGTGGCTTCCAGTCATTCGCTTTGGGGTTGGTGCTCATCCAGATGGTGAATTTGCTGGTATAAGTAGAACCAAAAACGATCATCGTATCGCCAATGATACCTACGGCTGGTGCGCAAAGTTCATCGTAGGTACCGGTATTCCAGGGCCGCAGAAATTTTTTAGAGATGAATTTCCAGTTGAGCATGTCACTGCTCCACCAGTAGCCCCATTGATTGGTGCTGAAAAGATAAAGATCTCCTTTGTAGTTAACGATCACCGGATCGGCGGTAGAACGATGACGCCCCCATTGTGCCATAGAGGGTATGGGTGAATAACCGTAATCGATATTGACAGGGTTGCAATACGTAGCACCCCCACCCCCCGTAAGGGGGATTTGAGAAAATCCATCACTGACACAAAACAAAAAAGCAAGCAGTATCGTAATGGATATTCTCATTTATCAAACATTAAAGTGGCCAAAATGGGAAAATGGTCGGAAGGATATTTCATATCATATGAATCGGTCAGTGTGGCAAATTTTGAAACAGTGACCTTATCATAATGCGAAACGAAAATATAGTCGATACATCCATCAGGCTTCTCATTGAATTTGAACCCGTTCCAGGTATCCGCATTCCCATGCACCAGCTTACTGATATCGCGGGTATTGATCATATTATCCAGCATATAACGGACCGGCTCATCACCAGGTTTTGAATTAAAGTCACCCATCAGGATAACGGGCAATCGGGCAGTATTGATTTCCTGTATTTTTTTTATGATCAGTTTGGCCGATTCGAGCCTTGCTGTCTTGCCCACATGATCGAAATGCGTATTAAAGACCCAGCACCTTTTTTTTGTTTTACTATTTTCAAATAATCCATAGGTGCAGACGCGGTTATAAGCCGCATCCCAGCCCCTGGATACAGAATCGGGTGCAGGAGATAACCAAAAAGTAGATTGCTGGATAACCTTGTATTTGTCCTGCTTATAAAAGATACAGGAATATTCACCCGCCTGTTTGCCATCATCCCTGCCAACTCCGATGGCCCGGTACCATACCAGGTGCCCGAGCAGGTAACTCAGCTGGTGATGCTGCACTTCCTGGCCGCCGATAAAATCGGCTTCGTAGTAATTCATCAGCGACGCTACTTTTTCTTTGCGTTTATCCCATTGATTTTCACCATCCGATTTCATATCCAGCCGGATATTATAACTCATGATTTTTATCTCCTGTGAAAAAGATAAAAGAGGCGGCATATATAAAAATGCTGCAGCAATAAAGTAGTAAAATCGTTTGCTCATACCGATTATTTTTTGACTGCAGAGGATCTCTGAACGGCTTTAGCCGTTTCTGCAATGATCTTATTTCTTCAACCACGGGCTTTCAAATCCCAATTGGGTCAACCCTTGTTTTATTTCAGGGCAGCTCATAAATAAATTCCATAACAAACCACTGCGGTAATTCTCCATCATCACCACGATCGGTCCCTGGTCGATGGCCAGGTAATGTGGTTTGAACCAACCGGCCGTCTCACTGAACGCATCATAAAAACCATAAGGACCCCAGATCCTGTCCTTCATGTCATTATACCAGTGTTTCATGGCGGCCATGGATTGATCGGAAGTGTAGGGAAAAGAGCTCAGCGCAGCCGTAGGGGAAATAACCCCGAGATCCCGTTTGGTTGTGGGTGCATGCCCATCATACCCGTTTACAGAATAGCTCGATGTCAATCCCCAGTTACCAGGCCCATATCCTTTGAATTTATTGGGATTGTCAACACACCATTGGTAGTTGATAAGCGTTTGATTTTTATTTTCCTGCCAATAGTCGGCATATTTATCTTTTAGCCCTCTCGGGTCAAGCCCCAGGTAAGAATACTGCGCCCAAAACAACGGACCACCATTATACGCATCACCCTGGTGTTTCATTTGCAGTTTGTACGGATAATTCGCTGCAATGCCTTCTGCTTTATTGACATCATTTATTTTTCCGCCATCTGCCCAGCCTTCATGGTACACTTCCGCAGGCACACCATGCGTGGGTGAGGAAGCCGCCAGTACATACAGGATCAGGCATTCGTTATACCCGCGAATGGCGAAATTCATGTCCCACCCGTAACGGGGACTCCAGTGCCAGTACAATACATTTTTCCCGTTGCGATACCAGTCAAAATCAACTTCTTTCCACAATTGATCGGCCCGGGCAGCCAATTTTTTTTCTTCTTCATTCCCATTGCTAAAATACTGGCGGACACAAAGCAAGCCCTGCACCATGTAACATGTTTCCACCAGGTCACCTCCGTCATCTTTTTTACTGAAAGGTTTTACTTTTCCTGTTTCACCATTCCACCAATGCGGCCAGGCGCCATGAAAGCGATCTGCCGTTTCCAGGAATTGAACGATCTTTTCCAGTCTTTTTCTCCCTTCTTCTCTTGTAATAAATTTTCTTTCCATTCCAACCAATATCGCCATCACACCAAAACCGGCGCCACCGCTGGTGACCACGTTCTTATCATTGGCAGGATAATCATTATCCATATGAATACGCTCTCTTCCCAGGCCGCTTACCGGTTCTGCGCCATCCCAGAAATATTGAAAGGTCTGTTGCTGCACCACCCGGAACAGCGCTGTATCCGCCGAGAGCGGGAAAGCGATCTTATCCGTATCAATGTTCAGTTTCATTACAGGCGAACAGGTTGTAAAAACAAGGAGTAAAATACTGGCACTAAAAACAGCACTTAGTTTTTTCATACACATTTATCGTTTATAAATATGGGGCGGTAAAACCCAGGCTAAGCATGCCGGCCTTTACTTCCGGGCAGCTGGTAAATAAATTCCACAATAAGCCGCTTCTGTAATTCTCTATCATGATAATAACAGGACCCTGGTCGATGGCTAAAAATGAATTGGCAAACCAGAGCGTATGGAGGGAGAATGCATCCACGAATCCATACTCTTTCCAGATCTTGTCGCCCAGCACATAGTAAAAGAATTTCAATGCAGCCATGGATTCGGCTGGGGTATACGGAAAAGAAGATAATGCAGCTGTCGGTGCGATCACTCCTACATCATTGGAAGGAGAACTGGCGGCATAACCACCTTCGATATCGCTGGCGGTCAATCCCCATACCGAATCGCTGTAGCCGGGATAACCCCTTGGGTTGGACTTGCAATAATTATAATTGATCAGTGTGTGATTTTTTGTTTGCATGCCATAATTGGCGGATGGATCTTCCAGTCCATTGGGATTGATCCCTAAAAAAGAATAGTGGGAGAAAAATAACGGACCGCCGCGGTCAGGACCCAGCGGCAATTGATATCCAAAATAAATATTCCCGTTCACGAAACCGGGTGCACCTTTCCAGCCACTGGTATATACTACAGGAGGAATTCCAAATGTTGTTGATGAAGCTGCCAGCACATAGGTTATCAGGCATTCATTCCATCCGCGGACCGGGAGATTCATTTCCCAGTTAAAGTTGGGACTCCAGTGCCAGTACAAAACATTTTGCCCGCCTTGCCTGAACCAGTTCCATTCAACATTATTGCAGATACTATTGATATCGTTCCGCAGGTTCGTTTCTGCAACGCCTGCATCGTTAAAATATTGACGGGCACAAAGAAGACCCTGTACCAGGTAAGATGTTTCCACCAGGTCTGCTCCATTATCTTTTGTACTGAAAGGAATGACAGCACCTGTACTTCCATTCAGCCAGTGCGGGAATGCACCATGAAATCTTTGTGCGGTGTTCTTTAAAAAAGCAACGATCGTCTGCATCCTTGTAAACCCTTCCCCCCTTGTTATAAAATTCCGATTGATCGCAACCGGTATTGCCATAATACCAAATCCTGATCCGCCGGAAGTGACCAGGTCGCCGGATGTATTTCTTTCTCTTGCCAATCCGCTAACGGGATGGGCAAAGTCCCAGAAATATTTGAAGGTCTGGCGCTGTATAAGGTCCAGCAGAGCGTTATCTGAAATAGCAGGGAATTTCCTTGAAGAATCGATCTGCGTTGTAAAATTGTA
>DASYLC010000180.1:0-7440 GCA_036009775.1 Chitinophagaceae bacterium | reverse complement strand
GCAAGCATGCGGCGAACTTACTAAGCTGAACCTTGATCGGGAAAAAAACGGACGAAAAACTTTTCGGTCATCAGTCGCAGACTAATGACAACTCTGAAGTTTAAGTTTGTTGAAAGGGTGAAAGACCACGATTAAACCGATCATACAGATTGTATTTTCTGTTGACATGCACACTATAAAGTGAAAATTAATAGTAAGAAAACTCAGCATATTATTATCCACAACCAATAAAGCATGGCCACCACCACCAACAAGCCTTTGCTTGCCACGCAAATTCTGTCGGTCAAGCAAAAACCAGCGTTAATAAATGATTTCGGGACTCCACTAAAGATCCTCGCCTTCTTTTTGTTCCTGATTTCAAATCTTGATTTGAGAGCTCAGTCAAAAAAAGAAATATTAGGAACTTTTGAGATTGGCTGTAAAGTTTTTAATTACAATTTTACAAAGAACGCGAATGGATTGTATTCATTCAGGCTCGAATTTGCAGAAACTGAAACACAGCTTACTATTGGCGACAAGGATTCATTAAAAGCAACAAAAAACGTAATCGCTACTTATATAGATTCAGTCAGGGAAATAAAGTTCCCGACCAATAAGGTACTGACCGCTAAAGATTCAACCAGTCTTGATAGTTTAATGTCTGTTAAAAAAGACCTGACAGGCTTTATCGACGATATCATCGACGATAGCACCACTCTCAAATTTATTTACGCAAAAAAAGACAGCTTAAAAAAATTACTGGTAAAGGTCAGGAAACTTAGCCTTGATTTTGATAAAAAAGAAGGAGCGTATTCCAAGGACCGTTTTGTGGCTTTGATTGAAAGTACCATTGCAAGTGCAGTTACCATAATAGATACGAAAACGCTTCCAATGTATGTCTTTGAAGAGGAACCTTTCAAGTCAATTGTTGTAGATCTGCTCAAAAAAAGAGAAAAGACTTTCTTACCCGAATGCATAAAAAGTGGGTTAGATACAATATACAGACAAAGAGCCAATGCAATTTTTTTCTCCGTCAAATCGAGACTGGATTTTAACGATGATGAACCTGTTACAGCCTATTTGAAGCTTAAGAAAAACTATACCGACTGCAAATTGACTACCAACAGGCAAATACATCTTAGAAAAAATAAAGAAGGAAAGGATAAGACGGCCCCCTATAAATTTTTTATTGAAAAAGTCGCTGTCGAGTTTGAAGACGGAACGATAAAAAACATATTTGCCGACCTGCGGATTACTGATAGAAAAGGGGACCCAACAGGCCCTGCTCTTAGATTTAGGAATCTGTCGCCAATTTCCATATCAACCAAAACCGACCCTGATCTTTTCGGAAGAATTAAAATATTCAATTCGGTACCGAAAGATGTGAAAGAAGAGTATGGTTTAAGCATAGTCGATTCTGTAACTAAAAAGGTATCCGTTAAACGTAAAGAGCGTATTAAAAAACGTATTGAAAAACGTAAGGACTATCTCTATTTTTTGCTTGGAGATGTTATCGATTATTCAATAATTGCAGAAAATGATAAGGAGGATTATAGTCCGGCAAATTCCGTAGTGGAATTAACCAAAGACAATCCCCGGCAGGAGTTAAAAAAAGAAAAAAGAAGCAAAATACTTACAGTAAGAGCCTATACAGACTTTATTGGTCTTCAAAATGATGAACCAAACGGATTGATACAAATAGAAGCAGGGAAAAAGATACATATTAACACGGCCAGGTATGGGGGCGCATATATTTACTATGGTTTCTTCTCATATATTGAGCCACTACTCACTTTTTCAAAAATTGAAAAGAATAATAACTCCATGGTACTTGGATTCGGCAATATTGATAGTACTAAACTTGCAACGGGCCAGAAAGGATTATTAGTAGATGCGCTAAACCTGCATCTTTATCAAAAATCATCTTTTGATTTGAACCTGAATATCTGGAAAGTGAATTTCCCTGAACTTAAATCGAATATCCAGATCAATACTAATTTGGGAGTACTTAAGACTAATATAGTTGACACCATTCTTGTAACAGGAGTAAACACGGCAATAAAAGGATCCGAGGCTACTATCAGTGTGCTAAATACAATAAGATGGGGATTTACAGCAATATGGGAAATTAAACCGGAAAGCAGGTATGGAGCTTCTTTTGGATGGGACTGGAGAAGGGTAAATCCACTGAATGAGTCTTTTTCAATCGCATCGGAAGATCTTGCCCGGGTAAATACCGCCTGGGTGGACGCTTTCCTGAAAACCAATGATAATTCCAAACTCTTTTTCAGGTACCGGTTCATTTTTAATGATAAGGTTCCACGAAAGAATTTTACGCAAATTCAATTGGGCTATTTGATGGATATCTTTAAAGCTAAAAACTAAAATTAGTTTTTCCTGCAGTACTCTCTCATTCCGATTGAGTGCTTACAACCCTAATGGCTTTTGCATTGCAACAACTTATAAACCAAAAACTAAAAACAATAAACGCTGAGGGGGAGTTGCTAAATATCAGAAGGTGATTGTGACCGTGGTCCTGCCTTTTTTATTGGCATTGCGTTTAAACTTGGGTCCTTCTTTTACCAGGCGGATCGCTTCCTTGTCGCATTTGCCACAAAGTGATTTTTCCACCCGGATATTTGCAGGCTCCCCGTTCTTATCCACTTCAAAAGAAACCTGTACTTCACCGCTGTTGCTGGGTTTATTTTTCAGGTCTTCAGGTACTTCAAGATTGTTGGCGAGATAAGCATCATAATATACCCAGCCATCGACAGGCTCGGGTTGCTCGAGTTTCATATTCGCGTCACGGTTGCGGGTAGCAGCATTGGAGTTTTGATTGCTCAGCACCACTTCGGTAAGACTCTTACGATCATCCTGCAATACGACCTGGTTATTAGGAACACTGTTCCTCAATTGCGCATTATTATTTTCAAAACCAATGGACCGTACCTGTACGGTCAGTACAGAGTCGGGGTAGGTCAGGTTGAAATTTCCTCTTGCATCGGTGAAAGTCCCGGCATTCCTGTCCTGTACATTGGTGACATTGGCAAAGGGCACCCCGTTATTATCAGCATCGACCACGCGGCCGCGGAATGTGTTGGAGTTATTCACGTAGCCATTGATATTGTTATCGGCTTTGCGTGTAACGGCCATATTCCTGTTGTTCTGTTGTTGCGCTGCTTTATCTTTTACACCACCGGCCACTTCTTCTGCGTTCCTCTTTGCTTTATCGCTATAGAAATCTTCCCGGGTCACTTCTTTTTTCTCTGCGGTGACAGGTTTGTTCACGAGTTTATTGTGCTCAGGGTTTTCATCAGCACCCTTGACAGAGGGTAAGGTTTTTGTGTCACTAACGGTAGTCCTGGTCACCACAGCATCATCGTTTTTTATAGTACCTGTCGCAACAGGCACTTCACTTATTCCATTCGGCTCCTTACGTTTGGTAATACCCGTTTCCTGGCCGGGAGTTTTTGTTATCTCCTTGTCCGTCTTTTCTGGATTTTGTTTACTATCTGCTGTTTTTATTTCCGAAGTTGGACTTGAAACGGTACCACCTGTGGCAGGAGAGTTTATTGCCGGATCTGTTTTATGTTCTTCTTTCTTTACAGGAACATTTTGTGCGGTCTCCGTATTCTTGTTAGTTGTAAACACAAATTTATAAGCCAATAATCCGGCGCCGGCTATAAAGAGTATCATCATCGCCACACGAAGCGTTGTGAATGATCTTTTGGGAGCTGCATGAAAAGGAATGATTTTGGCGCCTTCCAGTTTTTCGGCCAGTCTTGTTTTCAATTGGGCGATATCGGTCCCTGCATTGACACCGGCAACCGAATAACCTTCCAGTGCATCCGCAAGAAAAGGATCATCCAGGGCTGCTTTTTCCAGGTCATGCATCTGTTTTACAGATAGCTGCCCCCGGTGATATCTTTCAATATCAATAGCGGTGAAATGGTATATATTATTATCGTTTGCCATAAGGCCTTACAAAGTTCACTATTTTTTTTAAATCCACGTTATACTCAGGCTCCGGGATCATTGTCATTTACTGCTTTTCCTCTGTCACCGACTCACGCTTCACGACTCACGACTCACGACTCACGCTTCACGACTTCCGACTCTCTCTCCATACATATCTTCAAATTCCGCCGGCCATTCTGGATCAGGCTTCTGACCTGGTTCCATTCCTGCCCGGTTAACTCCACTATCTCGTTATAACATTTCCCTTCCAGGTAAAAGAGCTTTATCGCTTCCCGCTGTTCGGGTGCCAGGGTTCCGAGGCAATGTTCCATTTTGGTGAAATTCTCCTCTTTTTCCAGCACACCATTCAGATGCACGTTTTCCTCCGATTGCACAATCTCCGCCTTAAACTCCACTGTTTTCATGTTTTTAGGGGTCCGTAACTGCATCAGGCAGTGGTTTTTGGCCACCTGGTGCAGCCAGCCTTTAAAGTTATCCACCTCATGCTTTTTCAATTTTGATACCAATTCTTCGAATATCTGCATTACACTGTCTTTGGCCGTTTCCGTGTCTTTATAGTATTTCAGGCAGACACCATAGACCAGCTCCATGTATCGCTGGTACAATTCTCCCAGTACGGACATATCGGCCGATTCCTTGTATAGGGTCACCAGTTCCTTGTCAGCCAGGGAAGTGTGAGATATGTTCTTTATAAATGCCAATGGTTAAAATTAGTGAATAAAAATTTATGAAACCAGCTGTAGTGCATATGGCATCGTTCCTTGCGTCGCACTCTTCAGGGTTCTGTTCATTAGTGGTCTTGTCATGCCGGGGAACGAGGCATCTGCGAGAAACAAAAGTTGTTAATTTTTTTTAGCAATTAAACTCTATGCAATCCAAAAAATACCGGCATCAGGGTATCTAAACACATTTTATGAAACGTTTATTGATCCTTATCGCGCCCGTGATCTTACTCGTGCTGGCTTTCCGTCCTGTAAGATCGCATACGATCTCGGGTACTATTACTGACGAAAAGGGTAGTCCCATACCTTCGGCAAGCATTGCCGTAAAGGGAAGCACACAAGCTACTGTCTCCGATTCAAAAGGAGTTTACCGGATGGTTGTATCTCAATCTTCGGGTACCCTTATTTTTTCCGCTGTAGGGTATACAAGCGTCCAGGAAAATATCAATGGCCGTTCGGTCATCAATGTTACCCTGAAAGGAGCAATGACGGTCACGGAGCATAAAGAACTCGCAAAATCCAATGGAAGAATGGACATGTATAACCAGAAAGTTGCGAGCGGTACCATCAACAGCCCGGTAAGCACCGGCTATTACAGTGAGGACGAAGAAAATTTCAACCGCGAAGGATACGACAATATCACTGAAAATATTTTTGTAAAAGTAAAAGATAACCCGCTTTCTACGTTTTCCATTGATGTGGATGCGGCATCATACAGTAATGTCCGTCGTTTTATCAACCAGGGACAATTACCTCCTGCCGGTGCAGTGCGGATCGAAGAGATGGTGAACTATTTCCATTATACCTATCCCCAGCCAACAGGTAATGATCCTTTCTCTATCAATACAGAAATATCCGATGCACCCTGGAATAAGGACCATAAGCTCGTATTGATCGGTTTGCAGGGAAAGAAAATCCCTACGGATAATTTACCCGCTTCCAATATGGTATTCCTCATCGATGTATCGGGTTCGATGAGTGGTCCGGCACGACTGGGACTGGTGAAAGCATCCCTGAAAATGCTGGTTGACCAGTTAAGACAGGATGACAAAGTATCGATCGTGGTCTATGCCGGTGCCGCAGGCCTGGTATTGAACCCAACCAACGGCACTGAGAAAATAAAGATCAAGGAAGCTATTGATAACCTGGAAGCAGGTGGTTCCACTGCAGGCGGTGCCGGTATCAAACTGGCCTATAAAACAGCCAAAGATAATTTTGTAAAAAGAGGTAACAACCGGGTGATCCTTTGCACTGACGGTGATTTCAATGTAGGTGTCAGCAGCAATGATGAACTGGTGCGTATGGTGGAAGAAGAAAGAAAAAGCGGTGTGTTCCTGACCGTACTCGGTTATGGTATGGGTAATTACCAGGACAGTAAGATGCAGCAACTGGCCGATAAAGGGAATGGCAACCATGCTTATATCGATGGTATCAGCGAAGCCAAAAAAGTACTGGTGAATGAATTTGGTGGCACACTGTTCACCATCGCCAAGGATGTAAAACTCCAGGTGGAATTCAACCCTGCCAAAGTACAGGGTTACCGTTTGATCGGTTACGAGAACAGGATGCTGAACAAGGAAGATTTCAACGACGATAAAAAAGATGCCGGCGAACTCGGAAGCGGGCATACCGTTACGGCATTGTATGAAGTGATACCTGTAGGTGTGAAAAGTACATTCCTCAAAGATGTGGATCCTTTAAAATACCAGAAGAATATTGAACCCCTGAGCAAGTCTTCTCAAAACGATGAGATACTTACTGTGAAATTCCGTTACAAACAACCCGATGGCGATGTCAGTAAACTGATCGAGCATCCTGTACTGGATAAACATATCGCGATAGTGTCTACTTCCGAAAATTTCCGTTTTGCCGCTTCGGTAGCACAGTTTGGTATGTTGCTCCGCAATTCAGAATTCAAATCGGCTTCCTCTTATGCCGACGTGCTGAACCTCGCCTCCAAAGCGAAAGGCATCGATGAAGAAGGTTATCGTTCCGAGTTTGTCAAACTGGTGCAGAATGCGGAGATGCTGGCGAAAGCAAAGCCTGAAACAAAGAAAGAAGAAGTTAGTGTACGATAATACAGGCTTCCTATCCTCTGCCTCCTTTCCTCCAATAGAGGAAAGAGAATTCAAAGAGACAATGATTCATTGAGTCTATAAATCCTCTCCCTCCTTGAGAGGGAGAGGTAGAGTGGAGGGCTCCGGCTGTTACAATTCTTTTATTCATCTCTTAAATTAAATGCCATGAAATTGTTAGAAAAAAGAAATGTGCTGCTGTCTGTTTCAGCACTCGCCATCGCCGGGTTACTTGCTTTTACGAATAGCAAGACAGTAAAACCAGAAAGAAAGAAAGTGATCTGCTGTAACAATCCGAACCCGAATCACGTTTGTGTTATGAAGACCATCCTTGGAACAGATACCAGCCTGGATGGAAAACTGATCAGCGATTTTCGTACACCGGAAAAAGTAGAAGCATCGATCAGGAAAGGATTGGACTGGATGGGCAAAGCACAGGCTCCGGACGGAGGATGGGGCGCAGGTACACATGCCCGGCAGGATATCGTTGATCCGCATGCGGTGACCAGCGATCCCGCTACAACGGCACTGGTAGCGATGTCGCTATTGAGAACGGATAACACACTGGACAAAGGGGTCTATTCAAAGAACCTGAAAAAAGCCACTGATTTTTTAATAAAGACCACGGAAGAGTGCCCGGATAAACAACCTTACCTCACTACACTCACCAACACACAACCACAGAT
>DASYLC010000179.1:0-9295 GCA_036009775.1 Chitinophagaceae bacterium | reverse complement strand
AATACCGACTGGTGGAACTATGGCGGCATTACCCGTGATGTGTATGTCGCAGAACTGCCCCAAACCTATATTGCCGATTACAAGGTGCAATTGGCAAAGACAAATGCCAGCCTGATCAATGGGTATGTGCAATTGTCGGACAATAGGAGAAATGAAAAAATAACACTGCTGATCCCTGAAGCCGGTATTCGTACGACGATCAATACAGATGATTCCGGGAGGGCGAGCATCAATACCAGCATCAAACAATTAAGTTTATGGTCGCCGCAAAATCCAAAGTTGTATAACGTTTCACTGGTCCATAATGGCGATACTATTAATGACAGGATCGGTTTTCGCACCATCGAAGTTATAGGACAGGACATTTTACTGAATGGTCAATCAGTTTTCCTCAGCGGCATTTCCATGCACGATGAAAACCCGATGATACCCGGCCGGCTTCGTTCGCAGGGTGATATGCGTATGATGCTGCAATGGGCAAAGGAATTGAATTGTAACTATGTAAGACTGGCGCACTACCCTCACAATGAGGAAATGATAAGACTGGCCGATGAAATGGGTTTGCTGGTATGGGCGGAAATACCCGTATACTGGACCATCTCCTGGGAAAATGCAGCTACTTACAACAATGCACAGCAGCAATTGACCGACCTCGTGATGCGGGATAAGAACAGGGCAAGTGTTATCATTTGGTCTGTAGGAAATGAAACGCCGGTGAGTGAGCCACGAAATATTTTCATGAGCAAACTGGTTGCGCAAGCACGTTTATTGGATGATACCCGCTTAATAGCGGCTGCATTGGAAGTGCACCGGCAAGGAGAAGAGGCTTTTGTAAACGACCCTCTCGGCGAAAAGCTGGACCTGGCCAGTTTTAATGAATATGCAGGCTGGTACTGGGGTGGTGTGCCGTCCAATATTACAAAATATACTTACCAGGTGAAGTATAACAAACCGGTCATTGTTTCCGAGTTTGGTGGCGATGCCTTAGCCGGTTATCATGCGGATGAGAACACAAAGTGGAGTGAAGAGTACCAGGCCGCCTTGTATAAGAACCAGTTTATACTACTGGGCAAAATGCCCGGTCTTCGCGGCATGACGCCATGGATACTTTGCGATTTCCGTTCTCCACGACGGCAACACCCTTATTACCAGGATTATTTCAACCGGAAAGGACTGATCTCGGAGACCGGTAAGAAGAAAATGGCGTTTGATGTATTAAAGGCATACTACCAGGCGATGCAGCAACAATACAATGTCAACTACAAGTAGTAAAACTTCATTTTACCTATACAATTAAAACTTTTAACCATGAAAAGAACATTGCAAAATTTAGGGTTTAGCTTATTGTTTGCTGGTTTAATTGCTGGTTGCACAAAATCTCGTGTTGTAGAAGAAAATAATGAATTAGAAAAAAGCGAAGATCCCGCCGGCGTAAGCGCCAGGGTGGATCAATGCACCAAGGATCAAACGATCGCCGTGGGGGCATCATACAAATTAAATAATAATATATGGGGCGCAGGTACCAGCGGTGCCGGCTCACAATGTATATGGTATGAAAGCAGTAACAATACCTGGGGAGTGAACGCAAGCCACACATCCGGGTCGGGTCAAAATATTAAAGGATACCCGGCTCTTGTCAGGGGCTGGCTCTGGTATAACAGTACCGGGAGTATCTGGGCTTCATCCACTGACAATACTTTTCCTGTGCAAGTGAGCCAGGTAGCATCATTTACCACTACCTCGTCGATAAGCTGAAGCTTAAAGGCAAGGCTATAGTCTTTCTGAGTCCTCTTTAAATAATCCCGATTAACTGTGTTTGTCATATAAGTCAACTTTTGTGTCAACTTATTTCAGGACGAGACAACTCATTTACAAAAAAAGCATCCCGATGTTATCGGGCTTTTTTTGAAGCTGTAGGGGCAGCGATCGGATCCGCCAGCCGGCGGATAGTTAGCTGTAGCACAAAGTTCAGTGGTCGACCTCGCTCGTTCAAACATTGCTGCTGAAGCGGCTCTATACTACATTTATCCCTGCCTGTTGGCAGGCAGGCTATGATCTCTACGCCTTCCATTGATCATAATATATTTAACAACCAATGCTCAATGCTCATTTACAAAAAAAGCCTCCTGATATTACCGGAAGGCTTTTTGAAGCTGTAGGGGCAGGGATCGAACCTGCACGAGGTAGTTAGCTGTAGCACAAAGTTCAGTGGTCGACCCTGGTCGCCCCAACATTGCTGCTGAAGCGGCTCTATACTACGTTTATCCTATGATCCTCACCCCCGAGACAAGAGGGCATGTCTGCCGTGCTTTCGCGATTTCATCACCCCACAGTATACTGTGATTTTATATGATTCTTTTGATTACCATCTCCGGTAAGCAGCACAATCAAATCATCAGTGTTTAAGAGCTTGTTTGTTAGAACAAATATAGGCTGTTCAACCCGTTCATTCCAAATTTTCTAATAAATATTTTGAAAGTATGGAAATTATTCAAATATTTGACTAATATTATGAATAATTTCTAAAAACATATACTAAAATGGCTGCCAAATTAAATCTTGATAAACTCGATCTCCAGATCATCCACCACATGATGGAAAACGCCGAGATCTCTTATGCCGACCTTGGAAAAAAACTCTTCGTTTCCGGCGGCACCATCCATGTCCGTATCAAAAAACTACAGGAAGCCGGGGTCGTTAAAGGTACACGTTTGAAAGCAGACCTGAAACAACTCGGCTATGATGTAATTGCTTTTATCGGTATCTATTTAAAAGAGAGCTCCCTCTACGATGCTGTGGCCAGGGACCTGCAAAAGATACCCGAGATCGTACGGCTGAATTATACAACAGGTAACTACAGCATGTTCGCCGAAATCGTCTGCAAGGATATCGCACAACTTCGCTTTGTATTGCACGACCAGCTGCAGAAAATAAAAGGGATCGAAAGAACAGAGACCTTTATTTCGCTCGATGAAAGTCTTAACAGGAATGTAAAAGTCATGTAACCGTCAGTGCAACTCCGATAAGAGACGCTAAAAGAATTAAGAAGGCCTTGGCTTGCCCATTGTCCCGTTGAATTCTCCTTTCCTCCATGGAGGAGAGGAGGTGGAGGAGAGGCCAGAAGAAAAAGCAAGAAAGCCGAACAAACCCATTTAATGAAAGAGCAGTCTAAATTCTATTCTTCCCTTGGCCTGCTGGTATTGCTCAATATCATCATCAAACCAGTATGGATATTCCTGGTCGACCGGCAGGTACAAAACCATGTCGGGCCTGAAGAATATGGCATCTATTTTTCACTGCTTAATTTTTCTATAGTATTCAGTTTTCTGCTGGATTGGGGTTTAACGGCTTTTTTTAACCGCCAGTTGGCAGCCAATGATAGCATGAATAACCGTATCGGCGACATCCTGCTGACAAGATTATTTTTTATCCTTATCTACGCTGCAGTTATCTTTCTTGTTGCGGGGTTCTCCGGTATCCGCCGCTGGGACATTCTCTGGAAAATAACAGGGATACAGGTTTTGACATCCTTATTTATTTTTTTAAGAAGCATCATCACTGCACAGCAATGGTTTCGTACCGACGCGTGGCTTTCCGTACTCGATAAAACAATGATGATACTGATCTGCGGATCTTTTCTTTATTTGCCAGCCCGGTTTGGAGAGATCAGCATTGATAGATTCCTGCTGGTGCAACTGATCGCTACAAGCTTTGCTGTTATTTGTGCGGGAACAATTCTTTTGCAAAGAAGGATAGCTATTTTCAGGATCGGTAAAGGATATATTGAGCGTTCATTATTCAGGGCTGCGCTCCCATTTGGCATCGTGGTCCTGCTGATGTCTGCGCATTACAGGCTCGATGGTTTTTTACTGGAACGATTGCATACAAACGGTGCACATGAAGCAGGTCTGTACGCAGGAGCATACCGCTTGCTGGATGCCGCCAATATGATCGGCTACCTGTTGGCTTCTTTCTTATTACCTTTTATGGCCCGGCAGCATAGCCTGGATAAAGACACGGGGGATATCGTGCTGAATGGACGGCACCTGCTTCTCCTGTTTTCTATTTTTATCGCAGCCGCGGCGATCTTTTTAGCTCCCTGGATACAAACTATTTTATACCATAATAATGATCAGGCGGCTATAGAGATCATTCAGCTTTGCCTGCCCGCTCTTATCGGTTATTCGCTGGTCCAGGTCTACGGAACTGTATTGACAGCGACCGGGCATATTGTTTCCTTCTGCCGGATCGTTTTAGTTTCGCTCGTTGTAAATGTTATACTGAACCTGTTGCTGATCCCGGGCTACGGTGCACAGGGAGCCTGTATCGCCGCCCTTGTCAGCCAGGGATCCTGCGGGATCGCTACGATGATCGTCGCGAATAAAAAATGCGGCACCACCATTCACTCCCGCTCCCTGTTTATCTATATTTTTATAGCCGCTGCCGCGGCGGGCTTTCTTTATTTCTGTGTACATTCAGGGGTCAATAACTGGCTGCTCGTAACGGCAACAGGCTTGCTGGTACTATTACTGGCAACTCTTACGGGTCTGTTGAACGCTAAACGCTGGATAATCTTTTTTAAACAAACACATACTAAATAATTGCTCATGCCTGACCTGGCCGAATTGATAAAACATGGATGGAAGCAAATAGCAGGAGCGATGATCCTGTCATTACTTGTAGTCGGCGTGATAACATTTTTAACCCCCCCCCAATACCTTTCCGTTGCAACCGCTGTTCCGGCAAGTTCCTATGCAGCGGATCGTTCAGCGATCTTTAACGAGAATATCCAGGCCCTTTATTCAACATTGGGAACGGCCGATGACCTGGACAGGATAGTGGGTACCGCGGAACTGGACACCGTTTACCTGGCCGTTGCAGATGAATTCAATTTATTTGATCACTACAAGATCAGGCAAAGCAACTCATCAAGACTAAAAGCCGCAAAAGAATTAAAAGCCAATACCAGTGTGACAAAGAGCGGGTACGGGGAACTGAAAGTAAAAGCCTGGGATACGGATAAAAGCCTCGCCCCGCAACTGGCCAATGCTATTTTGAGTAAACTGGAAGCGATCCATCGCGATCTGCAGAGCGCAGGGAATGAAGCAACGCTGAACAGCCTTATAAAACAGAAAGATCATTTGCAGCTAACGATAGACAGCTCTTCAGGGTCACCGGAGAGAAACCCGGAATTCCACGAACGCATTAAACAATATGAAAAACTGATCGGCGAATACCAGGTGATGATCAGCAGTAAACCTCCATCATTGATCGTAGTGGAAAAAGCGCGGATGGCAGAAAGCCCCGACAGGCCCAAACGGATGTATATCATGATCGCCACGGCGGTATTGAGTTTTCTTTTCTCGCTCCTGCTTGCACTATTGATGTATAAAAGAAAAAATGTACGGCCTTGACAAGTATTGTCAATAAGGAAAAAGGAATAATGATCCTGTTTTACGGTTTGTTCCTTGCCTTTACTGCTGCTGCTGCATTTACCGGTCAATACATCCTGGCCGCCACACCTTTTGTCTTGCTATTGTTCTATGCAGGCTGGCAATACAGGAATTATCTTTTTTTCCTGTTACTATTTACGATCCCCTTTTCTTTTGAACATAATTTTTCCTCCGGGTTGGGTACTGATATTCCTGATGAACTGCTGATGTTACTTGTATCGGTTATCTTTTTTGCATACCGGGTATATTCGCCGGCCATATTATCTAAAAAAGTGATAACCCACCCATTGCTGCTCCTGTTGGGGGTACTCCTGTGCTGGACTGTGTTAACCGTGGTCTTTTCAACGGACCCACAGGTATCTGTAAAATATATACTGGCCAAGACATGGTACCTGGGTGCATTTGTATTGGCACCCCTGGTCCTGTTCAGGAAGAAAAGAAATTTGTTGATCGCCGCCTCGGTACTGGCAGGGTCTATGTTATTGGTCACGGTGATCATATTGTTTCGTCATGCAGGCATGGGTTTTAGTTTTGCCTCTATTAACAAAGCTGTGTCTCCTTTTTTCCGCAATCATGTGAATTATTCGGCGATGCTGGTATGTATGTTACCGGTAATGGTTGGTTTTTTTATATGGACTGATCAAAAAAACATAAGGAGAGGGTTGGGCCTGGCGATCCTTGTCGTGCTGGTAGCTTTATTCTTTTCGTATGCACGAGGGGCCTGGCTCGTGCTTCCCGCCGGACTTATAGCATACTGGATGATCCGAAAGAAACTTCTTTTTTATTCATACCTGCTTGGGATCCTTGTAACGGCCGGATCCGTTTTTTGGCTACAATCCAATGACCGCTACCTCCGGTATGCCACCGACTATAATACTACCATCTTCCACTCTGACTTTAGCAGTCACCTGGTATCTACCTACCGG
The DNA here is from genome assembly GCA_036009775.1 of Chitinophagaceae bacterium. Lineage (GTDB taxonomy): Bacteria > Bacteroidota > Bacteroidia > Chitinophagales > Chitinophagaceae > JJ008. The sequence goes on along the minus strand of DASYLC010000179.1, from coordinate 2,916 downwards.
CTAAAGGATCTTTCCACGGCAGAACGTTTTTACCGCTGGATAGCAGGCGTGAGGATGATAAAAGAAAATGCGCTTACCGGTTATGGTCCCAATACTTTTTATGAACACTATAAGGAGTACGCTATCCCGGCTTATAAAACATGGGTGAGTGATAATCCCGATCATTCGACCGTGCACAATTATTTTTTATTGACTGCAATTGAACAGGGAATACCGGGACTGATCTTTTTATTGGTCCTGCTGGGAGCCATGCTTTATTATGCGCAATATTTATATTACCGGGTTACAGACAGGGTTTATAAAACTGTTGCAGCCGTTTCCGGTGTTATGATCATTATGATCATTGGCCTGAATTTTTTCAGCGACCTTATTGAAACCGACAAGATCGGAAGTCTTTTCTTTTTGTGCTTAACAACGCTGGTAGTTGTGGATATGAATAGCAGGGAACCTTCAAGTTGCGAAGGGCTGGGCTAAAATTCGTTGCGGCCGTTGCTCTTTGCGTTCGTTGCGTGAAACTGTATTTTCCTAAAACAACTTGCGTCAGCCCGCAGGGGCCCTGTGGGCAAATTCGTTGCGTCCGTTGCTCTTTGCGTCCGTTGCGTGAAACTGTATTTTCCTGAAACAACTTGCGCCAGCCCGCAGGGCCCTGTAGGCAAATTCGTTGCGACCGTTGCTCTTTGCGTCCGTTGCGTGAAACTGTATTTTCCTAAAACAACTTGCGCCAACCCGCAAGGCCCTGTGGGCAAATTCTCTGTGCTCTCTGTGAAACTTCTCCGTGTATTCTCTGTGGTAAAAAAACAATTTGCGCCAGCCCGTTAGGGTTCAGATCTTCCCCCTGATATTAAAAGCATCTCTTAATCCATTTCCCAGTAAATTAAAAGCAAGTACGAGCAACATGATGGCAAAGCCCGGTGCCAGCGCCAGCATGGGTTTCTGGGTGATGATAAAATTATAATTCTCTTTGATCATCAATCCCCAGCTGGGTTGTGGCGGCTGAACGCCGATCCCCAAAAAGCTCAGGCCGGCTTCAATAACGATGGCCGAAGCGAAATTACTGGCAGCGATCACGATCACGGGTCCCATGATATTGGGCCAGATATGCCGGACAATGATCCTGAAATTGGAAAACCCAAGGGCTCTTGTCGCTTCTACATATTCAAGTTCCCTCACCCCCAATACCTGTCCTCTTACCAGCCTCGCTACATTCACCCACATGGTAAGACCGACAGCAATGAATACCTGCCAGAAACCTTTTCCCAATGCCAGCGTAATGGCGAATACCAGTAACAAAGTGGGGATGCTCCAGATCACATTAATGAACCACATGATGATATCATCGGTCCGACCGCGGAAATAACCCGCGAGTGAACCCAGCACCAAACCGATGACCAGTGAAATGATGACCGTGATAAGACCCACGCTCAGGCTCACACGGGTGCCTAGTATTATACAGCTCAGGATATCACGGCCTTCTTTATTGGTACCCAGCACAAAATTTTTTGTCACGACTGGATCAGGCGCTGCTATGTTCTTATGATAAGCGATCCGTTCGGTCACTCCATCACCGAGATCTTTCTGAACAATGACACTGTCTCCTTTTATTTCATGCGACGTGATGGGAATATAGAGATAAGCATCTTCCTCTCCGGAGACCAGTTTTTTAAAAAACCCGGTTGGGGCAACGTTCTTTTCTTTTTTTATTTTAATAAAACCCTGGCGGAAACCAGCATTCTCATTCCGGATCTCCAGGATAACACGGTTAGCATAGGGCGAAGAATCGGGGGCGATGAAATATCCAAAAATGGCGATCAGCGTAGCAATGATAATAATGACCAGTCCCGCTACGGCGCCTTTGTTCTTTTTGAGCCGCCGCCATGTCGCTGCCTGGAATGACTGGGATCCGCTGTTCATAAAGCGAAAGATAATTTAAAAAACAATAGGCAATGGGCGATGGACAATAAGCAATAACGATACTTAGCAGGCAATGGGGACATTGGTGACAGCAGGTTCTTTTGCCAATTGCTTATTGCCAATTGCTCATTTCACCCTCCTTCCTTTCCACTCATACTTTCCGAATTGACCGAACAAACCGGAAATGATCGTATACAGGATATGTAGCGGCTGAAAAAAAGGAAAGAGTTTAATGGCCCATTGTTTATTAAAGAAGCGGGATACGGTTATGAAAAAAGGTAACTCAACCAATGTTTTGGCTACCCATGATGCGCCAAGCCATATCCGGTATTGGGAATTAAAAATGCCGGCGATGGCCAATGCCAGGAAAGAAAGATTGAAAAGATAGACCAGCAACAACACCGCGATGATCCTTTTGTCGGAATACGCTCTGGCCTTGCTGGCCCAACGGATGCGCTGGTTGAAGAATTCTTTCCATGATCTTACCGGTTGCGTGGAAACGATGGCTTCTTTTGAAAGCAGGTAATGAACCTTGCCGGGATATTGTTTTGATATCTTATACATCAGTAGCATATCATCTCCTGAAGCGATATGCTCCACACCGGAAAAACCGCTCACTTCGTAAAATGCTTTTCGCTCGTATGCAAGATTGGCCCCGTTGCACATGGAGAGTTTTCCTTTATAAACAGCGGCAGCAGTGATCCCCTGCAATACCATAAAATCCATTGCCTGGAAAGATTGAAGCAGCGAATTATTACAGTCAATGACAACGGGAGCAGCGATAAACACAGCACCTTTTTCTTCTTTGAAGGCAGCAAGAAGGCTTAGCCAGGAACTGGACGGTAAACAATCGGCATCGGTCGTTACGATCAGCTCGCCGGTGGCGGCAGCGATCCCGGTTTCAATAGCTTTCTTTTTATAGGAATTGATACCATCTTCTTTTAATGAGATCAGTTTGACACCGGGATATTTTTGGACAATAGCCGCTGTCGTATCGGTGGAATG
>DASYLC010000178.1:0-3100 GCA_036009775.1 Chitinophagaceae bacterium | reverse complement strand
TCCTTATTTAAAAATCGTAAGAATGAGATTACAAGCGTTGTTAGTCGTCTTCATGTTCTTAGCGCAAAGCTTCATTAACTCAGCCGATTGCCAACCTTCTCTTTTTAGCTACGAGAAATACGTGAATAGCAGTGGTGACAGCTTATTATACAGGAAACTCTCTCCCGACTATGATACGATGCGAAAATTTCCCCTCGTCATTTTTTTGCATGGTGCCGGAGAAAGGGGAAATGATAACCAGGCGCAACTAAAATGGGGTGTGATGAATTTTGCGACAGATCAAAATATGAAATTACATCCGTGTTTTGTGATTGCACCGCAATGCCCGGTCGGTATGAGCTGGGCTGGTTTTTCCGGTAAAGGAGGCTCTCCTAATAAAACTATGGAATTGCTGATCGCTCTGGTCCAGGACCTGCTCAAAAAATTACCTGTCGAGACCAACCGGGTTTATATCACCGGCCTTTCCATGGGAGGCTTTGGAACCTTTGAACTGCTTACGAGACAGCCGGAACTATTTGCGGCCGCCGTGCCCGTTTGTGGCGGTGGAGATATATCAAAAGCAAATTTGATCAAACATATTCCAATATGGATCTTTCATGGGGCAGAAGATCCTGCGGTAAACCCTGCCCTGTCATTCACTATGGTCGAAGCATTGACCAAAGCAGGCGCACACCCCGGCTATACCCAATACCCGGAAGTAGGTCATTTTTCCTGGATCGCTGCCTACAGTGATCCTTTAATGATGGAATGGTTATTCAGGCAACATAAATAGTATTTGAACATACCAACTAATATCTCCAGGTTAACGATCAATGATGCGGGGGCTCCTGTTATTTATATGATCCTATTGGAAAGAATGTTTCAAGCCAGCTCTCTATTACTGATTATCAAGAAAACCATCCCCGTGGTGTAAACGCACAGTCTCCCCGATCATCCCACCTTATTTTTAAGCAAATACCAAAAATAAGATGAGAAATAGAATGTGCTTCCTGATCGCTTCCTTTTTTTCCTGGAATTCGATAACTGCCCAGGATCACCCTGCACCCAAAATTGATGTGCTTGCCAGGAATAATGTCATTGAGAATATTTGTGAAGCATTCACTAAAAACTATGTTTTCCCCGATAAAGCAAAATTAATATGTACATATATTAAGGAACAGAATGTGGAAAAACAATATGATTCCCTTTCCGATCCCAATGCATTCGCCAATCAACTGTTCAGGGATATTCGTTCTCTTTCCAACGATAAACATATCAGGATCGAATATGATCCGCAATTGGAGAAAGATATCCTGGCTTACACTTCTTCTCAAAAAGAAGCAGTTAGAATATCGGCAGCCGATATCGCCAGGGACGAAAAAAAGAACTTTTACTTTAAGAAATTGGAGATACTCCCATCTAATATTGGTTATATCGAATTCACCGGTTTTACTAATACCGATCCCGCAGCAAGGAAAACGATAAATGCGGTAATGCAGTTCGTTTCACATACCGATGCACTCATTATTGATCTGCGCGATAATACAGGCGGCAGTGCTGTTACGGCCAATGAGATCGCGGGCTATTTTTTTAATACCAGGACATACACCGGGAAAACTTTTAACCGGATAGAAAACAAATGGACCAATCAATTTATTGAAAATAAAAAGGAGATAACAAATGGTCTGGTACTGAATATGCCGGTCTATATTCTTACCGGCGGCAGAACATTTTCCGCAGCCGAAGGCCTGGCCTATATTTTACAGCATATTAAGAAAGCAATTGTCATCGGCGACACTACAAAAGGGGGAGCGCATCTTACAAGAAGTTTTAGCCTGGGGAAAGGCTTTGTTGGATTCATCCCGTTCACCCGTGAGGAGAATGCTGTGACAGGCACCGATTGGGAAGGCACCGGCGTGATCCCGGACATAGCTACTGAAGAGATCAATAGCCTTGGCATTGCGCAAAACACAATACTGGATAAAAAATTACAGGCCGCTACGAATGAAACGGAAAAAAGAAAATTACGCTGGTTGATCAACTACAACCGATCGAAAGAGGCATGGATCATGATCGATCCCGTCGATGCCGCAAAGTTTACAGGACGTTTCGCGGAATTTGAAATACTGTTGCGCGATGGCCAGTTGCTGTTCAGGGATACCAACCAACCTGTCATCACCTACAAAAAAATGACAGCTATCAGCTCCACTTTATTCCAGGTCGGGTACGACTACCAGGTTGAATTCATCATAGAAAATAATGGCTTATGTCATTCTATCAGGATGTACTGGGATGATGGTTATGAAGACAAAATTTCCAGGTCCGGCAAATAAACACGGGAGAAATAGGTGTAGATTTGAGACCATCTTCTTCAAATCATTCAATTATGCCCACCAATGTTTCCCGGTTAAAGATTAATACGCCGCTGCAGCGGGTATGGGATGTACTCACCGATCCTGCGCATGTAAAACAATGGCAGTACGGCAGCATACTCACCACTGACTGGAAACCCGGCAGCCCGATCCGGTTCAGAACAGAATGGGATGGAAAGGTCTTTGAACAATGGGGTACTATACTGGAAGTAATTCCCAACGAGCTGATCAAATACAGCCTGTTTGCCGCAAGACCGGGCCTGGAAGATAAACCGGAGAACTATTTTTCCATGAGTTATATACTAAAGGAAGAAGACGGGCATGTTATCCTTGAGATCCACCAGCAGGATGATCGTCCGGGAGCTAAACAGGCAGAAGTGCAGGGAGAAGAGAATCCCGTATTAGCGGGGTTGAAAACCTTGTGTGAATCATGAATGATACATACTCGAATACTACAAATATTCAGGCAGAGAAATTATGATTGTTTTGAACCGTTTAACCAGGTTTTTAGCAAACGATACTATTCATAACGACATATAATGAAACAAAGAATTATTTACTTTACGTTACCGGTCCTGGCACTGATCTCGTGTAAAGAGAATAACAAAGATTCCGAAAACAAGAAAAATAGCAATACGACTATGAACGATAGCATTTCTTTCAAAAGCGGTTATTCCGATGTGAACGGGATTAAAATGTATTACGAGATTTACGGGGAGGGCAAACCGCTTGTGCTCATCCCCGGCGGA
>DASYLC010000177.1:0-5786 GCA_036009775.1 Chitinophagaceae bacterium | reverse complement strand
TAACTGTTACCTTTTAGTTTTTCAACACTTCTCTCGAAATAACCAGTTTCTGTATCTCGCTGGTCCCTTCTCCAATCGTACAGAGTTTGGCATCCCGGTAATATTTTTCCACCGGGAAATCTTTTGTATAACCATAGCCGCCGAACACCTGTACGGCATCATTGGCTACTTTTACTGCTACTTCACTGGCATAATATTTTGCCATCGCTGCTTCTTTGGTCATCGGTTGCTTTCTTTCCTTCAGGTCACAGGCCTGCAGGGTCAACAGGTCGGCTGCCATGATCTCGGTAGCCATATCGGCGAGTTTGAAAGATATACCCTGGAAATTGGAAATAGGCTGATCGAACTGGTGACGCTCCTGCGAATACTGCAAAGCTGCCTCATAAGCTCCCTTGGCAATACCGAGCGATAAAGAGGCGATAGATATCCTTCCACCATCCAGTACTTTCATCGCCTGTTTAAAACCATCACCCACTTCGCCCAACCGGTTGGTATCGGGTATGCGGCAATTATCAAAGACCATCTCCGCCGTTTCGCTGGCACGCATGCCGAGTTTATTTTCTTTTTTACCGGCGCTGAAACCCTTTGTTCCTTTTTCTATAACAAAGGCAGTAGAATTATTTTTTGCCCGGGGCTCACCAGTCCGGCAGATCACTACGGCCACATCGCCGCTTTTACCATGCGTGATCCAGTTCTTCGTACCATTGATCAGCCACTCATTGCCTTCTTTTACTGCAGTGCATTTCATGTTACCTGCATCGCTGCCCGTATTCGCTTCTGTCAATCCCCAGGCACCGATCCATTCGGCGGTGGCCAGTTTAGGTAACCAGTTTTTCTTTTGCGCTTCATTGCCGAACATAAGGATATGGCCAGTGCAGAGAGAATTATGCGCCGCTACACTCAAGCCGATCGATCCGCAAACCTTGGATATTTCTTCGATGACGGTTTTGTATTCAAAATAAGAAAGACCAGCGCCGCCATATTCTTCCGGTACCAGCACACCCATCAATCCCAGCTTTCCCATTTCTTTAAATACATGCACGGGAAATTCCTGGCTCTCATCCCATTCCATTACATGGGGTTTGATATGTTGTTGGGCAAAATCACGGGCGGTCTGAGCTACCTGTTGTGTAAGCTCGGAAGTTTGAAAATTCATAAAAAAAATCGTTGATTATTGTTGAATAACTATGCCACTCCAAACTAGGGGTGGCATAGTTCCGGGCCTTTAGTAAAAGCAAGCAAGCCATCGTTAAAGGCGTTGCAATTTAAGGGAATTTTATTTGACGCTAACAAGTGTTAGTAACAATTTGTGGAAAATCCCTGTAGCCGGGACGGGTTGCCAAAATAAACCTGGTAGCGGAAAGTTTTCCCGGGACAAGACGCCATATCGGGTAATTAAATAGAGCTATAAGGGAGTTATGGAGCTTCGGATACCCGGTTATAATAAATATTTTAGACCTGGATCTTTATTCGAATATAAGTTCCAGCCCATCATAAGCAAGGTGCACCCCGTCGGGCAGTTCGGCTTCGATCGCAGCATGCTGACCAAGCTGGTGAGAGATATGGGTAAAATAACCCGTAGGGATCTTCAACTCTTCCACCAGCCCGATCGCTTCATCGAGAGTGAAATGAGAGATATGTTTATGCTTGCGGAGCGCATTCAGCACCAGCACCTCGCTTCCTCTTATCTTATCTTTTTCTGCATCATCGATACGGTTGGCATCGGTGATATAGGTAAATTTTCCAAAACGAAAACCCAATACCGGCATCTTTAAATGCCAGACCAGTACGGGTATTACCGGTATATCACCCGCCATAAAAGGTTCCAGCATGATCGTATTCAGTACCAGTTCAGGTATACCCGGGTATTTAGTATCGGCAAATGCATAATAAAAATCCCTCCGCAGTGCTTCTTCCGTCAGGGAGTCAGCATAAATGTCCATCGGTTTTTTAGAAAGATAATTAAAAGCCTTTACATCATCCAGGCCCGCCATATGATCCTTGTGCGGGTGTGTAAAGATGATCGCATCCAGCTTTCGTACTTTTTTGCGGAGCATCTGGTACCGGAAATCAGGGCCTGCATCCACAACCAGCGTTGTAGTTGCCGATTCTACCAGTATACTGGAGCGAAGACGTTTATCTTTTTTATCAGCAGACGTGCAGACAGCGCAATCACAACCGATCATCGGGACACCGCTGCTGGTGCCTGTACCGAGAAATGTTATTTTGATCGGGGGATACACTGTAAATAAGGAATAAGAAACTAAAAATAAGGAATTAGGAAGTAGCGGACTCCATAAGGACATTGATTCTCTGAGCCATTGACTCATTGAAACTTAACTTTTCATTTTCTCATTCTTTATTCCTTATTTCTCATTTTTTTCTTCCGTTTCCAGCCGGGCAATGATCCCGGAAAATAATTTCTGGGATTCCAGCGTTAGTGCATCGGGGTTTATATCCAGTTGGGGGATAAGATCGATCAGTGTATTGATACGACCTTCGGTTTGCAGGAATTTATTCAGCACCACTACTTTCTTTTCTTCCAGGATACAATAACCGCTTTGGAATGTACCTCTTTCATAGCGCAGGACATAACCAGCTTCTTCCGGAATAGCTTCGAGTTTATCGAGGGTGGACTGCGTGTATTTCATGAAGGCAAATTTAATCCAGAAAACCATGAGAATTTAGTTCATTTACCCCGATATTATTCACAGTTTTGCTTATTTTGAAGTATAACGAACCACACATGAGAAAACTGCTTTTAGCATTGGGAATGCTTGCTATAACCCTGCCGTCCATCAGCCAGAAAAAAAAAGCACCACTTCCCGGTGAAAAAATATTGCCGGATCCCGGTGTCGTCACGATGGAAGAATTAAAAATGAAGAGTTGTTCTTTTGACGAAGATGCTACCGCGATGAAATTATTTGAGACAGCAGAAGTCAATTTTGAATTGTATTCTTACGGTGATATGAAACTAGAGACAGAGTATCGTTCCCGTATCAAGATATTCAATGAAAAGGGATATAAACATGCCACTGTCAACATTCCTTACCTCACCAAAAAGAGCCTGGGCAAGATCAAGGAACTCACAGCTTATGTATATACGCTCGACGCAAACGACAAGATCGTCGTACAAAAACTGTCGAAGGATGATTTTTTTAAGCAAACTGGGGTTAATCCGATTTTCTTTTCCCAACCTGAAACCTGGAAGTGTGATCGAATACAGCTATACACGGGTGGAACAAAATTTTTATGACATTGATTCCTGGAGAATACAGGATGATATCCCGACAGCTTATTCATCCATGGTTTTGGTAACGCCTCTAACATCTTTACTCCATAATAAATTGTATGGAACGGATTCCATCAATGTGCTGCCGTTGCGTAAAAGAAACAGCCAGTTGCAGTACAAAAGCTGGTATATAGAAAATGTGCCTGCTTTCAAGCCGGAACCACTGATGACCTCCTGGATAGATAACAGGATCAGGATGGTCTTTTTTCATTTCCCGGTCAATAATTCGATTATAAAGACGATCACCAACCCGTTATTCGTATGGAGTATGGTCGGCGAGTATATGCTGGAAAATTCCGATTTCGGTGGTCAGATAAAAAAGCAGATCAGCGGAACGGATAAGATAGTTGATTCCGCGAAGGCCCTGGCCTCAACCAGCGAAAAAATCAGGTACATCTACCAGGCTGTTAAACGAAGATTCAAGGGTGAAAAAGATTTGTCCAGAGAGATCAACGATCTTAGTGACGCCTGGAAGGAGGGTTCAGGCACTTCCGGTGAGATCAATCTTATTCTTTTAAACTTGTTGGGAAGGTTAAAGATCACTGCCTATCCCCTGCTGGTAAGCACAAGAGAACACGGGAAGGTCGATAAGAATTTTCCCAGCCTTGGTCAATTAAACAGTATGGTTGCGGTAGCTATGATCGATGGTTCTCGTTATTATGTGCTGGATGCTTCTCAGCAAAATCAATCGATCGAATGTCCTCCTGCCAATATATTGAACCGGGAAGCCTTGCTATTACGCAAGGGAAATATTGATTGGTTCCTGGTCGAAGATCAACGGCCACTTTTCAAGCAAAGCTCCAACATCATCTGTGAACTGACGAAAGAAGACAAAATTGAAGGAACCGCATCGCTCCAGCATTATTACTATGCCAAACAATATGTACTGGATACCGCTATCGAACGTAGGAAACAGGATGAAGCTTTCCTGAATACCGGTACGCCCGGGCTGAAGATCATTTCCAGTGAAAAATTGCTCACTGACAGTGATGACGATCCTTTATTTGAAACCCTTGAATTCAAATTCGAGCCTGAGCAAACCAATGATTTCTATTCCTTCAAACCTGCTTTCCTCCTGCAAGTGCCCGGTAACCCGTTTACAGCTGAAAAAAGAAATATGGATATTGATTTCGGTTTTAACCAGGAGATCATTTCCTCCCTGCAGATCATCCTGCCCGCTAATTTTGAAAAAGAAAACCTGCCGGCCAATATAAAAATGATCACGCCTGACTCTTCATTCATTTTTTCACGGGTAACTAACTATAAAACCGGACAAATAGACATTACCACCAATTTACAGATCAGGAAATCATTTTTCCCAAAAGAGGATTATGAAAGTATCATGGATTTTTTTAAACGCCTGCAAGGGTTGGCTGCAGAAGAGATCATCCTGAAAAAGAAAAAATAAATAACGCGACCTCGTAATTACGAGCCTGTCATTGCGAGCAAAGCGAAGCAATTACTTACTCTGCATTTTGATCACCGGCACGATCATCTCTTCCAGGCTTACGCCTCCGTGCTGGAATGTGTTGCGGTAATAATTCACATAGTAGTTATAGTTATTGGGGTAACAGAGAAAACTGTCTTCCTTGGCAAAGATGAAGGATGAGTTGATAGTAGGCACCGGCAATCCCGCTTCTCTCGGGTCCCGGAAAGCCAGTACTTCTTTCGGTTCATAATTCAGGTTGCGGCCATGCTTATACCGGAGGTTCGTGGTAGTTTGTTTATCCCCCACTACTTTGTATGGAGTTTTTACCCTTACACTACCATGGTCGGTAGCCAGCACGATCTTTATGTTTTTATCTGCGATCTTCTTCAACGCCTGGTGCAGCGGTGAATGCTCAAACCAGGATGTCGTGATACTGCGGTAGCTCATTTCATCGCCGGCCAGTTCTTTCAGCACTTCCATTTCTGTACGGGCATGACTTAGCATATCCACAAAATTGTACACGATGATATTGAGGTCATTGTTCAGCAGGTTATGAATATTGTTCTGCAGGTCCAGCCCGGCCTGGTTATTCACGACTTTAGTATACGAAATTTTCAGGTCGGTTTTTCCAAGGCGTTTCAGCTGTGCCCTGATAAATTCCTCCTCATGCAGGTTCTTTCCACCTTCTTCTTCGTCATTTTTCCACTGTGCCGGAAAATGTTTTTCAATATCCATCGGCATTAACCCCGCGAAAATCGCATTACGGCAATATTGCGTAGCCGTAGGCAATATGCTGTAAAAGCTGTCTTCTTCCAGTATGCGGAAACTTTCTGAAAAGATCGGCTGGATAGCTTTCCACTGGTCAAAACGGAGATTATCGATCAATATAAAAAACAGCGGTGTGCCTTTTTCCAAATGAGGCAATACTTTAAACTTCATCAGCGAATGACTCATCACAGGACCATCGGTGCTTTTCGGGTTTACCCAACTCCCATAGTTTCTTGAAACGAATTTGAAGAATTCAGTATTCGCTTCACTTTTTTGGTTTTGTAAGATCTCCTGCAT
>DASYLC010000176.1:0-9009 GCA_036009775.1 Chitinophagaceae bacterium | reverse complement strand
ACCGCTATTGATTCATCTGCTTTTCCGAGTTTTTCGAGAATGGTTGCCTTTGTTGACAGGCCAGTAAACGATGTAGGGTTGCCTGGAAAATTGGGACTCGTTGCCAGCGTTGCCCATTCAAGTGCTTTTTCCAGTTGGTAGTTATTTTGCAAGGCCCAGTTGGCAGCGATAGTCAATCCCTCGGAAGTAAAACCAGCAGGTTGCTGGGATTCCGTGACCAGTGCTTCGAATTGTTGTTTCAGGTAATCCACTTCCAGTTTGAAGGATAGGGACAGCTTTTCCCATGAAAGCGTAATGAGCGCTGAATTTGTTGTTTGGCCTTCAAACTCGTATTTCAATAATTCCACGCTGTTTTGAAGGGGCCGGGGTTTGACTTTCACACGTAATACATCGTCCTTATCATCATAAAAAAAAGAGCCCCAGGTATCCGCTTTCCTGGAGAAGATCAGGATGCTCTCCAGCGGATCGTACGCAATAAAAAATGCATATTTCCCTTTCGGAATTGCGTGGCCTTCGATCATCACATCCTGGTCGAACACGATAATAGTATTTTCATTCGCACCTGCTCTCCACGGTGTCAATTTACCATTTCCGAATCCCTGGTTGATAAAGCCGGAATGAACTACCCCACCCCAGATTTTTCCTTCGCGTCCGTTTACTGCGGGACGATGATAAGTAATCGAAACCTGCGTAAGGCCTACCTGTTCCGAAATGATCGCCTTTTTAGTATAACCATTTGGAACAGCAGCGTTGTAAGGGACCTGCCCTGCGGAACGGATATGTAGAAGCAGTATCGTTACTAAAATGAAATAGATTCTCATAAAGTCTTTTGTGTAAATTATTACACGCCTTTAAGTTGATGGATAAAAAAGGACGAAATCAGTAATTTAAGGACAGATAGTATCGGAGAAGAAAATACGCTGCTACCATAGCAGCAACGATAAAAGAAAAGAGCGGCCCGTGCCGCTCTTTCTCTGAATGAAAAAACCTATCGCACAATCGTAATGGACCTATTGATCATTGTACTGCCGGACACGATACGAACAATATACAATCCCGGCGCTAACCTGGCAACATTCAGCTGGATCGACCGTGAACCCATCGAGTTCCTGGTCTCGACAACATTTCCATCACTGCTGATAAGACTGATAACGGTTTGCCTGTTAGCCATCTCATCTTCCAAACTGATATTGACCACATCACTCGCAGGTATCGGGTAAACCTTTACGAGTGCATCAGTTATATTCTTTCCAGGTTGACTGGCGTTATTTACAAAGCCCCTTTGATTATTTTCACATGAAGGAAGTTCAAAAACAATTGTTGACTTAAATATGCCGCGGGTACCAAAAACAGGATGTCCTGATACATGAAGGCCACCGGCATAACCTGTATTGGCATCAAAAAATCTGCAGGCAGCTTTCGACCCGGTCTGGTCGATTTGAGCCCAGGTCTGTCCGGCATCGTAGGAAATAGAAGAACCCGTGAATGCCTGAGTTTGACTTACAGACGTAGACACGAATGCCTTGGTGCCCGGTACGGCCGTTATCCGGCTACTTTTCCAATTCGCCGGTTGGTTATAATTTGTCCAGGTAAGCCCACCGTCAAGAGTAGAGTATACAAAGGTGAAGAATGTGGCAGGATGTCTTAAATGTGCAACACCAGTCTTGCCATCATCGAGAAAAGCAATTTCGTGTACATGTGTTCCTGGTATAGGTTCAACTAAGATGACCTTCCAGGTTTTTCCGAAATCCTTAGACTTATACATTCTGCCCTTATCTGTACCGAACCAGATCGTATTGCCTACTACAGCGTAGCCACTTATCCAACCTTGTTCACCGGCAAGAGGTGCGGGTATCTTTTTCTTAGCAACTCTTTTCCATTTTTTGCCTTTGTTATTAGTGAGGTAAATTTCAAAATATCCGCCATTAGGATCTCCTACAGCAATGCCATGGTTCTTATCTTTAAAATGCACAAACCGCGGAACTGAATTGTTGTTGAAAAGCTTACCCGGATTGGTATGTTTCCATGTCAGGCCACCATCGATAGTATGGTATACACCGCCGCCCCTTTCAAAACTTCCTTGAGGCCCTACTGCATAATTACCCGGAACAGGCCCTCTTTTGTGCATAGCCACCCATGCTTCGTTGCCGTTGATGGCGCTTATGTTAGAGAACCGCAGGGTTTTATCGCTACCCATTTGGCCGGGTATCCAGGTATTGCCGGCATTGGTGGTCCTGGTAAAACTCAATGTGGGCCTGGGGCCAAGTAAACCTCCATTGAAATCATAACAAACACCCCATGCTGTGTTTTTGTCCGGAAGCGACAGTTCGTAAAATTGAACTGTGTCCCTGGTGAAACCGGGATTCTGAATCTCCCATTGCGCATTGGCAGTAAGCATTAATGAAAATGCGATTGCAGTGAGTAATTTTTTCTTCATGATCATTTGTTTTGTTTGATGCAAACTATACAACCGGTGCCTTTTGTTTTTTATAAAAGGACAAACTGAATTTTTGATGTACGGAAACGGGATTTTGAGTACAAACTGCATTTGAACCACATAGTAGCATAGACATACAGGCTTCACATAGTAATCTATGTGTTTGCCTATGTTCCTGATGTGCCTATATGATTCAAAAAATAATGGACGAAATCGGAATTTCAAGGACTAATACCTTTTACACAAGAGGAATTAACGATTATATTTGACGCTATGAACCGTGCGGACCGTGGTTTTATGAATACCGGGAAGCTAAAAGACCTGCTGCTTTATCAACGCTGGCCCTGGCACCTGCTTTTCTGGACCGGGTACCTGATCTTCCGGCTCTGGGTTTACTATGTTACCATTCATTATAACTACCCGCCCGTTTTCCTGCAGTACATGCTTCTTTCAGAGTTACTGTTTGTAGCTACTACTTATTTCAGTATATGGCTGTATCGCCGCCTGTTTGAAAGAAAGAAATACTCCCTTTATTTTTTCATCGGGGCCGGTAGCTGGGTGTTGTATCTCCTGGGCAGAACGGTCTTTCAATTCTGGTATTTGCGTAAGGAGCAGGGATTTCAAAATAACAGGTTTACAGACATCTTTTTTAACAATATAGCGGTTGTCATTGTGTTCTTTTTATTCATTACGGCCGCTAAATATTTTAAAGATGGATTTATCTCTCAACAGTTTGAAGCGGAAAAAAAGCAACAGCAACTGATGGCAGAGGTCAATAACCTCAAATCACAGATCGCACCTCATTTTCTTTTTAATACGCTCAATAATCTATACGGGCTGGCGGTAGACAAATCGGAAAAATTACCCGACCTGATGCTGCGGCTGTCCGACCTGCTCCGGCACTCCCTGTACGAGACACAAAAACCGCTGATCCCCATAACCGAAGAGATCAGTGTATTAAAAAGCTATATCCAGCTGGAAAGCTTACGCCTCGAAAATTACCTGAAATTAAAATTCGATAATACGATCCCTGGTGATTCTCCGTACCAGGTTGCCCCGCTGCTATTGATCGTTTTCCTGGAAAATGCGTTCAAACACTCGAAACTCGTTCAGCTGGCAGCCGTTAATATCTATATCAGTACCAGCATGGAAAACAATATTTTTACCCTGCTGGTCAGGAATAATTATAATACAGAAAAGGAAAGCGGGACAGGCGGTATTGGATTAACAAACGTCAAACGCAGGCTCGACGTACTTTACCCGGAACATCAGTTAACGATCAGCAGGGATAAGGAATTCTTCACCGTTATTTTGCAATTACCTTTGTCAAAAGCAACGTAAATCCTACTGGCAGATGGACGTAGTAAAATATAATTGCCTTGTAGTGGACGACGAACCCATCGCCCGCAAGATCATTATTAATTATATAAAAAAAATGCCCCTGCTGCAACTCGCAGAGGAAAGCATCAATGCGCTGAGCGCTATTGATTACCTGCGGACGCATACCAATATCCAGATCATTTTTTTGGATATCAATATGCCCAACCTCTCGGGTTTACAGTTATTAAAGATCATGCAACCGCAACAACCCGTTATTTTTACCACGGCCTATTCAGAATACGCGGTTGAAAGCTATGATCTTAACGCTGTTGACTATTTATTAAAGCCCTTCTCTTTTGAGCGGTTTACGAAGGCCGTGTACAAAGCAGTGGATGCCCTAAAAAAAACGCAACCTGCGCCCGGTACCAGCACCAATGAAAAAAGTCCTCCCTTTTTCATCAAATCTGACGGGAAGAATTACCCGGTTCCGGTTGATGATATTTTATACTGCGAGGCTATGAAAAATTACACGATGGTCATGCTAAAGAACGGTCAGAAATTCATGCCCCTGGTCCCGCTGTCAAAATTTGAGATACTGTTATCAGAAGCGGGCGGGGATTTTATCCAGATCCATCGTTCTTTTTTAATTGCAAAAAAACACATCACGGCAGTTGCTTCCAACCAGGTAAGTATAAATAAATACGAGCTCCCGATCGGTGTTCAATTCAAGGAGAAATTTTTCAGGGCGATTGGAATGAAGGATAACCAATAGGATCAACTAAATGACCAGGAGCCAAAAAAAACACGTCCGGAACCGGTGGGGTGATACTGGTTGTGCTGATAATAATACAAATCATAACCAATTGATTGATTGGCAGCCAGCGCTAAGTAGTGTCACAGTTTGAAATGCACGCACACGGGTTTTACCGATACGACGGGTGAACACGGATTCATATGCTGTAAACAGCATATAAAGGATCAGTTGTCAGCTAAATACGCGTTCGACCTGATTAGCGTAGCTAAATCAATCCGTGTTTATCCTTCCGGTCCGTGTCATCCGTGTTCCTGTATTTCTTGCAATTTCAAACTGTGACACTACCCAGCGCTATTGATTTTTTATTGGTACGTCCAATAGCATGATTTTATGCCTTACAGGCAATAATATGAGACCTATTTCTTCATAATTCTTTTTCAGGTATTTTTTCTTGTAAATGGAAAAGGACAAGACTGTAACAGACGCGGTAAAAAAGTATATGGACAGCCTTTTCCAGGAAGGAGTATATATCTTACAATTCGGCACAATTTCGCGGGTACAGCAGGGAATTGACGATCTTAACCCCCCCTTGCTTAATAAGTTGTTGCCAGGTTATTGTTTTTTTACAACAACATTTTTTAGCAACTATTACGAGTATATGAATGTTCAGTTGGAGAATTTATGACTTCTATTTTGACGAAAAAAATATGTTGACACAAATAAAGATCATTGGTAGAGTTAAACGACAAGAAATGCGGGAGGGCTATCAACGACAGTAAATTACTGTTATAACACGGTGTTGTCTGCCTATGGTCACCAGGGTAGCCGCATTGCAATAAAATACCCTCTACCCTCCCAAGGGTATTTGGAGAAGCCAGGGGTTCATTATTTTTATGTTCAATCTGGTAAATTATGCGCAGTCTGAAAATGCTATTTCCCGTCTTTCTATCGTTAATGGTCACCGGCCTCTATGCCCAGCCTGGCAAAAACATGCCGGCAAAGTCCGCCAATAAAAATGCGGTGAAAGATTCCTTTGCTTTTAATGTACTGACCACCGTCGACAAGATAATGCGTATTGCAGAAGACCCTAAAAGACATCCCATGGAACTGGCGGGGGAACCGCTGAAATCTAACTATAGCGGAGGAATGACCTACCATTCAACTATCCTGTTGGCGGGCAGTGATGCGGCATTCCTGTTATACAACACCTGGCGGGACCAGCAAAAAACAAATTGGGAATGGACGACTACGGTCATCGACATACCCAAAGGGCTAAATACGGCGGCCGTAGCCGGAATGCATCGAAAACTGGATAGCCTCCTCCTTAGCTTTAAAGACCGCGGCAAATTGCTGGGCCCGAATTTTCAGCTCAGCACATGGTCATCTACCCGTGATACTTCATCGAAACATGATATGATCACCCTGAAGATCAGTTTTGATAAAGGTCTTTATAACACAGAACAGGGAGCGATCGATTCGATAATACATTTATACAAACCACTCCTCTCTGATAAGAGAACGGCCTACGACTGCGGCGATAAATTTGCCAAAGCCCTTACACTGGAGGGTATCCGGAAAGAAAAGATCGGCGAAGTCTACACTTCCATCGTAAAGGATGTAGCCGGTATCGACATCGATGCAGCCTATCAATTGCTGATGGCTCCTGTTTACCAGATCGACCCCAAAGATGTCAAGGAACAACTGACCTGGTCACAGCAGCAAGCGATCAGTAAGATGGCGGCCAAAACAATAGAAGACTATAATGCTAAGTACAATGGGCAACCCAAACCTGATGTAGTGATGCAGAAAAAGAAAGAGATCGAAAAAGTGACGCCGCCAACCGACCCTTGCAAACGGGAGATATGGGATCTTCGCCTCAAACCCGGCTGGTATATTACCGATAACACCCGTGTGGCTTACGTCATCGATTATTCCTGTACCAGCCATACCTATACTATTGCCTGGGTGTCTGATAAGAAAAGACTCGAATTTGGACGGGACTTAACAACGGATAAAATGGCTGCCTGGTCCTTCAGCCGTGAATCTCCATTCAACGTCTGCCTGCACTGTCATGGCATCGGTTATATCATGGAATATGATTGGTACCAGGTAAATGTCGCCAGTAATTATTATGCCCGGAGTAACAAACAGAGCCAGTATACTTGCGGGATCTGTAAGGGGGCGGGATATATGAAGATCAGGTGATAGCTAATCGCCATACTGCAGTGAACGGCGCCGCTTTGCGGGACTGAAAAGCTTCGTCTATTTTTGAGTGCGGTGCCATCATACAGCACTTCAAATCCTCCCCGGCAATGAAAGTAGAGATCATTAAGCAAAACCTCACCCTGGATATTTACGGGTTGTCCGGAACAGCCGTAAATAAAGAGTATGCCGGCACTGCCTTTAAATTAATGGACAGAATGTGGCAAACAGTTAAGGCGAAAGATCTAAAGAACAAGGGGATCAATATTTGGGTCTATGAAGCCAATGAAAAAATCTTTGCGGGAGTTGAACTTTACGATTCTCCTGGCCCCGATACAGGACTGGAGCATAAAACAGTCGATCTTCCAAAATATGCCTGGTACAAACATATTGGCCGTACAGCCTTATAAAACAAGCGGGACAAAACATGAGAGATAAGATAAAGGGTATGGGTTTCGAGACGGGTTTTCCATACGTTGAGATCTACGGACATTGGACAAAGGATGAAAGCAAATTAGAGACGGAACTGTTGATGAGCTTAAAGTAAATTTTTCGACAACACACGCTGGGCACTATCAGTATTAAATCGTTACAAATGAGCACCTGCAGACTTTGTGGCCAAAAAGCCGGACTATTCAAAAGTGTCCATAAAGGATGCGTTACCATTTATGAAACCGGGAAAAAATGAATGGATATGATCGCCTTGATAGACTGTACTAATTTTATGCGAGTGAGAAGCCGCCGGCTGTTGGACTAACGAAAACAGGTAAACACGACAAATATGCATACCCCATTAAGAGATAAAATGGGTAGTTATTACCCCGGCAAAGTGTGCCTGTTATGAATCAGCCAATTCTTTTATCGCGTCCTGGATCAATTCCACCTGGTGTTTCAGAATGGTTATATACCCGGCGTCCCGCACTTTGGAATTCTTGGCAGCAAGCAACAGCCCTGTTTTCTTGTGAAGAAGATCAACCAGTTGAGGCTTTTCCAAACCGGACAAATATTTAGTCGTAACGGCATTTGCCGTTAGTTTCTTTTGTTGAACCATAAAAGGAGAATGATAACCCTGGACCAGATTTGTTTCAGCCTGGATCTGAAGTTTTGAAACCGGATGGAGAGTCTATTTTTAAGAAGCTATTTAACAAAGTCACCTAACTAATCCCTAAATTCATGCCACAACTGAACCGGGATCAGTAATTATCACTCATCCTAGTCTCTCCGCCAGTTCATCCAGCAGTGGAATTTGTGCATCCAGTATCTTTATTTTCGCCGCTTCCATAAAAAACCATCCGGCTTTATCAACCTCCGGAAACGTTTGCAGGCGACCGGATCCCGGTGGCCATTCCATTTCAAAGGAGTTGCTTTTGATCGTTGCAGGATCGGCGTCACCTTCTACTGCGAACGCATAAACGGTCTTACCGCTTTTCTGCCGCACGGGAGAAAGTATGATCGATGGACCGGAAATCCCAATCCCTGTTTCTTCTTCGAATTCGCGTTGCGCGGCTTTAAAAGGATCTTCATCGCTGAACTCACCTTTGGGGATCGACCAGGCACCGTCATCTTTGTTCTTCCAGTAAGGGCCGCCCGGGTGAACCAGCAATACTTCTACCCTTCCTGTTTTTAGCCGGTATAAAATGATCCCGGCACTCTTCTTTTCCTTCATGATCAGGATTAGTTTAAACTATTTCTTGTGTTGTTACCAGGCGTCTTATTTAAATACTTGTTACAATGCAAATCCCATGATTCATTCATGGGATTTGCATTTTTATAAGGATACATACAGTTGCCGTCACTGACTAAGAGGATTTCAAAAACGGGCCATTAAATACTTTTAACTCTTATAAGTTACTACTTTATTACGAGTATTCTTATTTGCCGGCAACGCCTCTTTTCTTACTATGCGGGAACCTTGCGGCTGGGTTCGCGATCCCAGAACCGATGACCGGCAATGGCTACTGCAAAATTTTTCACAAGCGCAGCCGGATCACCGGATATTATAACTCCCTCCTCCCGGGCAGCATCGGCATCGTTCGCCCCGGGAAGTTTTTTGGCGAACCCGGTTGCGGATAAAACCTGCCTCGCACTTTCATCTGCTGCTATTGCTTTACAATGCCTGTATGCTTCATTTAGAAAGTGGACAGCATCGGGATCTTTTTCAAGTGTGGCTATGCTGTTTATGCCACCTGGCACATACACTGCGTCGTACAACACGGAAGCTGCCGTGAGCAGGCTGTGGTTTACCGGTACGACGGTGTCGTCTTCTGCTATAAGGGTACCGAGTTTAGGTGCGATG
>DASYLC010000175.1:0-2830 GCA_036009775.1 Chitinophagaceae bacterium | reverse complement strand
GGGAGTTTGAAACCATGCTGATGCTGCTCGACGGAAAGAATGCAAAAGATATCGCCAATGAATTGTCAGTACAGATCACCACGGTCGGTACTTATAAGACAAGACTGTTTGAAAAATTAAAAGTGGACAGCATCCTTGATCTGAATAAAATGGCGACAGCGTATAATGTCATTTAGCAGCTCCTGCTTTCGGGACATACACAGCAACAGTTGTTCCCACCCCTTTTTTACTGCTATAAATGATCTTCACACCAAGTATACCGGCAAGGTCGTGGATCAGCATCAGCCCGATCCCTTTGCCGGTGATCTTGGAGGGCCCGTTCTCATACGTGCTTTCGATCGCTTGTTGTACCTGCGCCAGTTTTTCTTCATTCATTCCTATGCCGGTATCAGCCACTTCCAGGATGATAGCGGCGGATGTATCACAGGATGATATGATAACACCCCCGTTGGTGGTGAACTTAACGGCATTACTGATGATATTATGGATGATGATCCCGAGGAGACGTTGGTCACTGTGACAAATTGTTCCGGCCGCCACCTGGTTCTTAACATAGATCGATTCGGATTCAGCGAGCGGAGAAAAGAATGCCAGTTTTTTGGCGATCATATCTTTTAGACAGATCTCATCATGTGCGAGCTGGAAACTCATATCCTGAGCTTTCATCCAACTGAGGAGATCATCCGCCATACTGATCAGTTGTTCGGAAGATTCATGTATCTGCTGCAGACCTGATTGCATTTCGGCCGTATCATCGGGGAATTGCTGAAGGTGTTCTGACACCAATGAGATGAACTGGAGAGGAGTGGATATATCATGCGACAGGACGGCGATCAGCTTATTCTTGATATGGTTATTATCCTCCAGTTCTTTCTGTTTATCACGAAGCAGGACAATAGTATTCTCAAGAGCTTCTGTTTGTTTTTTTACCTGCGCTTTCAGTTTGATCTTTTGTTGGTGCAGCATCCGGGCACGGAATAATAATACCAGCGAGAATAATCCGGCAATACCGAGCGACAACAGCACATAAAATAAAATGGAATTAGTAAGGATCATCGGTGGTATGCATATTTTTTCATTATACCGCCTGTAATATAGAAGGAAATGGTCTTATGTGGTTTTTGCAGGTAAACAAGTCCGTTCTAAGAGGCAGGTGGATCGGTGGCGAATAAATCGGTGGGCAAAACGCCAGATTCATGCCAAATTAACGCCCGACAGGAAAAACCTGCCGGGGCAGGGATGTAAGGAAAACAGGGGAAAAAGGATATGAACCCGGGAGCCTTGATTTTCATAATATTAGGTTGTAATCAATTTGCTACAGTACAAGTACTTGATTTATTACAATCTCTCCAGGCGCTCCGGAAGATATTTGTGCACCACTTATGAGAAAGTCATCATCAAAGAATCCCCCTGCCTTGCCCGGATCCGTAAAACAGGACCTGGCCCGCCTTTTACTGCTTTCCGACCCCGACTCCGTTATAGGGATAGGGATCAGGATCTACCTGGAAAAAGATCCGGATATGGATGAACTGATTTATGAACTGCAACGCCTCGCTAATGTCGACCCGGTGTTTATGACCGGAGTAATAGGGACTGAGGCCATGGCTTTATTATTTCCACTCTCTTCTACTTCCTGAAATGTGCATTCTTTTGCGTTATTCCTGCATTTTTTTGCAGTTCTATCCCTGGTTTTCTGAAATAAAGATGCAGGCTTATGCATGTTTGTAGTTTTTTCATTACAGAAGGAGGTAACAATACCGCACAACGATATCTTATCATTTTTGACAGCTTTCTTCTTTTCACGATCGGAGATTTGCAGCGTTCATTCATAAAATACCAGCGTAAAAACCGTGTATAAAATGAATGAGCCGTCAGCCTGAGCAACTGGCGTTACGGAAAGCATTTATATACCTAAAGCATGAACCGATGAAAAACAAGTTTTTTCTCCTGGGCCTCTCTATGTGCCTGCTTAAGACAATTTCCTTTGCGCAAAATGATTTTATCAAAGAACCGGATCCCCAAAGGCCTTTATTATTTTCAGATATGCCGCCGGTATTAACTGTTCAGGTAAGCGAACTGCAAAAAATAATGATCCTTTCTCCCGGCAGTGCTGCAAGTATCTTAACAGGTCAGCCATTTTCATTTAATGGAGTGGTCCGGTCTGTTACATCCCAGAACGATAATAAGCTGCTGACCGTGATCCTCAAATTGACGGGCAGGAATGGGGGGAATCTCACCCTTTCGGCGATCACAGCTGATGACGGTACAATAACTTATACAGCAAAGGTACTCAGCTTCCAGCATGGGGATTGTTATGTTCTGAAAAGGAACGGCGATCATGACTATTCATTCATCAAAAAGAATTTTTACGAAATAGTCGGTGAGTAATACAATCATCTTTAACCCAACCATTATGAAACTGTTTTTTACCTTCTTCCTGGTTTTTTCATGCCTCTTAAAAGCAGGAGCACAGAACCCGCTCAATAGTTATGATTCAGCCTCTGCTACCATTTTTATCGATCTCGATGGCCATACTGTTGCCGGTACCAACTGGAATACCAATGGCCCCATTTATTGCGGTCCCTCGGGTCTCGGGCCGGCACAGGTAACGGAGATCTTCAACCGGGTAGCAGAAGATTACCGGCCGTTTAATATCAATATCACTACTGATTCCACGAAATACTGGGCGGCGCCGGCCAGCAAACGAATGCGGGTGATCGTGACCGTTACTTCCGATTGGTATGGACCGGTAGGGGGTACGGCCATGGTAGGTACTTTTACCTCCGGTGATAACACACCTTGTTTTGTATTCTCCGAACGCCTGGGTTAT
>DASYLC010000174.1:0-13974 GCA_036009775.1 Chitinophagaceae bacterium | reverse complement strand
CTGATCCTGTACAATACTTTCCAATGGTGAAGTATGACACCGTACGCTTTCCAGATACTCATGTCACAATCATAGATATGATTGGGTTCAGCACCACAACCATTGAATTCAAGAATGGAGAAATTCTTCCCTTTCTTGAGGTCTTCGACAGAAGTGGTCTTGATATCATAACGTCCATAATAGAATTTATCGGTATAATGACTCAGCTCGTCAAACACTTTGTGGAGATCTTCATCGATCTCCATATGAAGGTTGGTAAAATGTGCTCCCCTGTTATGATTCCCGGCGTAGGATAAATAAAATATCTCGCCATCCGGAATGACCCTGTTAAAGCGATGACCATGCCGGTGTTCCATTTCCTCCATCCGGAACTTAGCCCGGGGATGCGCCAGTACCAACTCTTTTAAAGTTGATTGACCATTTCCTTTTACCTGGAGAAGTTCTTTATCAATAAAACCGCTCACCACTCCTTTTTGCTCCCAGGGAAACCGGTAATAAAAAACGCTGACCTCCACCGGGAGCATCACCAGGTCCTGGACGATATACTCAACCGGGATCCTTTCATGGTATTTAGACAGTTGTTCATCGTTGTCGATCTTACGGAAAAGGATCCCCTTCATTCCCACATCCGGCTTCACGATAAAGGGGAACTGAAACCCTGCTTCCTTGATCTTCTTCTTCACTTCGTCAAAAGACCAGTCATGCATGATATAAATGGTACGGGGATAGGAATAAGATGGCAACTGGTCATACATTTCCTTTTTCCCTTCTCCCTCGAATCCACCAAAAGTGAGTGTGGGATTGGAAGAGCTGAAATACCAGAAGGACCAGCTGCGCAGACAATACCAGAGCCAGACCGGCCCGATAGGGAAATAAAGAACATAGAAGTTCCATAATTCCCAGTTGGTCAATTTTTGAAAAAATTTCTTCATGCAGCAGGAACAAAAATAAGTTTCCTGATAAGATAGCGATTTTTTTGTTTTACTATTTTTTACTAAACATATCTAAACCGATATGGGAAATCAATAAATGCTCCGTTTTATGTAATATTGTTGGCAAATAACAATAATGCATGCAGGTTCCTACGGTTGCTGAACTATTTGCAAATGGCAAAACTCCCGAAGTATTATTCTGGGTTGGCTGTGCCGGCAGTTTTGATCAACGGGCACAAAAGATCACGAAGGCCTTTGCCACGATCCTCGATAAAGTGGGTGTGAACTATGCCATTCTTGGCAAAGAAGAAATGTGCACCGGCGACCCCGTCCGCAGGGCAGGCAATGAGTTCATGTTCCAGATGATGGCCTATCAGAATATCCAGGTGCTGAATAATTATGGCATCAAAAAAATCGTAACGACCTGCCCGCATTGTTTTAATATCATTAAGCATGAGTATTCCGAACTGGGCGGCAACTACGATGTGGTCCATCACACCGTTTTCCTGCAGGGCCTGATAGATGAAGGTAAGATCAAGTTAAAAGAAGGCGGCGCCTTCAAGGGGAAAAAGATCACCTACCACGATAGTTGTTACCTCGGTCGTGCCAATAATATCTACGAAGCACCAAGAAAAGTGCTCGAAGCACTGGATGCCGAACTGGTGGAAATGAAACGCTGCCGCAGTAATGGTCTTTGCTGCGGTGCAGGTGGTGCCCAGATGTTCAAGGAAGAAGAAAAAGGAATTACCCGGATCAATATTGAACGGAGTCATGAAGCGATCGGAACCGGGGCCTCTGTTATCGCATCGGCCTGTCCTTTCTGTAATACCATGCTGACGGATGGTGTAAAGCTCGAAGAAAAAGAAGATACGGTGAAAGTGATGGATGTGGCGGAACTGATCGCTCAATCCATGGAGTGACCTCAATTATACAGCACTGTCCTTATCTAATCTATCCTGGATCTCGAAAGCCTCCCGTAACTTACCCCTGGGTATAGGTATGTTTATACCCCTGATCCTTTTGGCCTGTTCATAATGGATCTCCAGGATATTGATATTACCTGCTTCCCTGATATTTATTTCCTTGTATTGACGGTGATCGTTTTGAAAAGGCTCATGGACATCATTCACCCATACCGTATCACGGGTGATCTTTATCTCAGGGATATGCTGTGCTTTAACAGGTCTCAATTTTTGGAACAGGAAAAAGATCAATCCCTTCTTTCTCGTTTTCCAGTGCAGGAAATTCCTCCATTCTTCCTTGGTATAATTCCAGCGGGTTAGTTGCATATCATATAAGTTATCGCACGGGTTCTAAATTGGTTGTAATTTAGCGGTATGGATTTCGACTACAAATACCTTCTGGACGGTAATTTTCACCGCGACTCCCGTGTATGGATCTACCAGTGCAACCGGCTGTTTACCCTCAGCGAAGCGCTGGAGATCGGGGAAATGCTGAAAGAGTTCACCCTTCAGTGGAAAAGTCATGGTACACCGGTGAAAGGTGAGGCGCATTTGCTCTTTGGCCAGTTCATCGTATTGCTGGCCGATGAGACGGCGACCGGGGTGAGCGGCTGCAGCACCGACAGTTCGGTACGGTTGATAAAAGATGTTGAACAGCGTTTCAGCGTAAATCTATTCGACAGAACAACTCTCGCCTTTATAGTGAAGGACAAAGTCCAGCTACTTCCCCTCTCCCAGTTACAATATGCGGCGGACAATGGATTTATCAATGGAGATACTCTATACTTCAATAACCTGGTACAGACCAGGGACGAACTGGAAAGCAAATGGATGCTACCGGTGAAGGATAGCTGGTTGGCGGGGAAAATTTCTTTCCCGAAACCTGTTTTTTAATTTCTTCTTTGCCTCATTTTGTATCATGGCATAAACCATTGAAATGGTTTATCCAGATACACGTATTTAATAGCCTCGGTTTTAACCGTTTCAAAAACGCTGGTTTCTGAGGCGTATTTTTTTTAATCGATTTTGTAAATTAGAATTCAAAAACGGAAGTAGCTCACCTGGTAGTCCGCCGCTGGCGGATCCCAAGCTGTAGGTAGCGGGTTCGAGTCCCGTCTTCCGCTCTTTCCTGCAATCCTGTTGTTTTTTTCCCGATAAAAAATGTTTTTTACACATTGAATTGAGTTCTCAAGCTTCTATTTTGTACAAGCGAATTAACCACAGAGTACCACAGAGGAAATACATCACAGAGGGCACAAAGCAAATACATAATACATTGCAAGATTTAAATCACATAAATAACATCACACACAAAATAATCGGGATTTGTTGTCAGGTCCATACGGATCTTGGCCCAGGCTTATTGGAATCATCGTATAAAGCTTGCCTTGACTATGAACTAAGACAATCAGGTTTTGTGGTCGAAAAAGAAAAACCGTTACCACTTATTTATAAGGAAGTAAAACTAGATATCGGATATCGTGTTGACCTGTTAATAGAGAACCTTGTTGTTGTAGAGATCAAAGCAGTTGAATCACTTACCGACGTCCATACTGCACAGGTGCTAACATACCTGAAACTTTCAGGTTGCAAAGTCGGTTTACTGATTAATTTCAACGTATCACGCCTAATGAAAGGCTTAAAAAGGCTGGTGTTGTAAAGAGGCCCTCTGTATACTCTGTGAAAAACCTCTGTGCCTTTCGCCTGCGAAAGCTCTGTGGTTAAAAATTATTTCGCCGGGCTCTTCTTCACCGTCTTCGTAAAATTATACCCCAAACTCAACCGAAAATTCCTTGTTTGTGCTTTACTGAAACTTTGCAGAATAAAATTGGGGCCATAAGTATAACTCCTGTTCTCCTGCAAAAAAGGATCGATGATATTAACGGTTACGATAAGTTTTTTATCAATAAATTTCCGCTGAATGCCCAGGTTCATACTCCAGTTCCAGCGGGCATAACCCTGCGGGTTGGCAAAACGATTGAAATTGAAACTGCCCGTAAAATTCAAAATATCTTTTGGCGTATAGGTTGAACTGAAATTCGAAGTGAATGAACCGCCATTGCGGTAACGGTTCACTGTTTTATCGAAGCTGCTGTATTCATTGAACGTATAACTGGCGCTCAGGTTTGTTTTTAATTTTTTATTGACCGTCAACCCACCCCAGGTACTGATCTCGTATTCTTTCCGCCCGCTGATATTTGCCCAGGTGATCTGGGTCCTTCCGTCCGGTAACAAGGTCCTTACCTGGCTGAAAATATTCTCTACGATATTATAACCCAACCCCAGGTTCACATAGTACAACTGTTTGGTCCGGCCGATAACAAAATCAAAATTATGAGCTGTGGAAGCTTCCAGGTTCTCATTGCCAAAGCGGACATTATAAGGGTCACCAAAGTCAATGGTAGGATTCAGCTCATTGATACCCGGGCGACGGATACTGCGCCGGTAAGCAAAAGTCAGGTTCAGTTTCTCCTTCCAGCTGCGGTTGATATTGGCAAAAGGCAGCCAGGTCCAGTAGCCATTCTTCGCGTCACGGTTCTCTTTGAAAAGTTCAAACCAAACCGATGTCTGTTCTACCGAAACCCCGCCGGTGATACTGAAATTTTCCATCAGCAATTGCCTTACCGAGGCCCGGAGATTATTGACGGTCTGGTGGAATTTGAATTCATTGCTCAGGTTATCCGATTTTACAAAGATCATCTCGGGTTTCCGGAGATAGGTGGCATTGACATCGATATGGGAATTGCTGCGGTTATAGTATCCACCGACAGAAAAAAAGGTCTTCTTGTTATTCAGCGGCCGGTCATAGTTTACCCGGATATTATACCCATTGCTTTTATTATCCGTTAGCTGGTTCTGTGTGGAATCAATCCCGTTCGGGGTATGATCGGGATTAAAGAACTGCTGGAAAAAATCCCGGTCGGATCGATTGATGGAAAAATTACCCCCTGTAATGATCCTGAATGATTCCCCGGCGATCTTTCCTCTTTTGGTGTAGGTAAAATTGGCATTGGGACTGTAATTATCGCCTTCGCTCAGGATATTTCGTTCACTCAGGCGGTAGATATTCCCGAACCGGTTGATATTGGTATACCCGGTCGTATTATTGTTATTATAATTATTCTGGTTATACTGTATCACAAAATTGATGGACTGTGTCTTGCTGATATCATAGTCCAGGTTCAGCCGGAAATTCGGACGGAAGTTCTTATTCAGGTAATGACTTTTTGTATTAAAGAAATTGGAAGAGTCGGTATAGATATTATTACGGAAGGAATGACTTTCACCCGACAAACGGTTATACCCCGTTCCCGCATTGATGCTTAAAGCAAGTCCCTGTTTACGGTAATTGAAGTTGCTGTTTATACTCGCTTCCCCTCTTGTACCGGCTGAGACACTCAGTCTTCCGCTTCGTCCTACTTTTCCTTTTTTGGTGACGATATTGATCACACCGCCCTGTTCATTCGCATACTGAGGAGGCGGGTTGGTCATCACTTCTATTTTTTCGATCGAGCTGCCGGGCAATGATTCCAGCAGGTCCTGCAATTGCTGGAGATTCAGTTCAACCGGTTTATCATCGATCAGTATCTTGGGCTCCTTTCCTCTTATGGTGATCTTTCCATTGGGATCTTTGGAAACAAGCGGTACACTATTCAGCAGGTCGCTGGCATTACTCCCCGCGGCCAGTGCCGACTCACCGGCGTTGAAAGTGATGTTCCCGTCCTTCGATTGTATCAATGGTTTCTCCGCATACACGATCACTTCCTCCAGTTGCTGGTTCGCATTGGGTCTCATCGTCACATCATTCAGATTGAAATCATAGCGCTCCTCCCGGATATTGATACTGTCGAGTGAAAGGTTTTGCATACCCACACTGGAAAATCGAAGCCGGTAATAACCAAAGGGGATCTTTTCAAAAACAAAATCACCGGTCTTACCCGTCAGCACCGTTCGTCTTTTTGTAGTGTCGCTGAGAGGGGTAAGGCTTACCGTAACACCTTCCATGGCCTTCTTACTCTCGTCCATTACATTTCCGGCAATAAGACCAGGCTCATTCCCCTGTGAAAAGGAATAAAGGCCGAGGGCCAAAAAGATGATAAGGAGGGGGAACTGCTTCAAATTACTGGATTAGGCCTGCCTGCCGGCCGGCAGTCGCAAAGATATTGCACAATGTCTTAACGTCCTGAGGTAGAACTGGCTGAATGGTTTTTTCAAACGTTTGATGTGGTCATTGTTTGCTGACATCCTGTCACAAATCCCTGCTTAGCAGTATATTTGCAACCTGCCTGCGACCAAAGCAGGCCAAACCGAGTATGATCGACCTGGTGACAGATAAACAGCATGATGAAGCGAGACAGGGAGAAGCATTCCCTGCCTTTGATGCCGATCCCAACCCATACAAAAAAAGGTTCTATATCGAGAGCTATGGTTGTGCCATGAACTTTGCCGACAGCGAGATCGTTGCTTCGATCTTACACGGGGAAGGCTTTGGTGCTACCCGAAATGCAGAAGAGGCCGACCTGATCTTTATCAATACCTGTTCCATCCGGGAAAAGGCCGAACAGACCGTTCGCAAACGTCTGACCGAATTCAAAAAATTAAAGCTCCGAAAAAAAGGAATGCTGGTGGGTGTACTGGGTTGTATGGCTGAGCGATTGAAATCAAAATTACTTGAAGAAGAAAAACTGGTGGACCTCGTTGTAGGGCCTGATGCGTACCGGACCCTTCCCTCTTTAGTGGAAGAGGCCGAAGGAGGACAAAAAGCCATCAATGTATTACTAAGCCGTGATGAGACCTATGCGGACATATCACCCGTTCGCCTGAACAGCAATGGTGTCAGTGCTTTTGTAAGCATCATGCGGGGCTGCAACAATATGTGTTCATTCTGTGTTGTTCCTTTTACAAGAGGAAGGGAAAGAAGCCGGAGTGCGGAAAGTATCATTGCAGAATGCACAGATCTTTTTGAGAAAGGATACCGCGAAGTGACGTTGCTGGGGCAGAATGTGGATAGTTATCACTATTTCCAAGCCCCCCTAAATCCCCCACAAGGGGGGACTTTAGACTCTGATAGTTCTACTATTACTGTTAGTTCGCCAGGTGTAAAGGCAAGTGAAACGACTTTAATAAGAACGGAGTCTAAGAACCCTCCTTTGGAGGGCAGGGAGGCTGGGGCTGTGACTTTCGCTATGTTGCTCGAAAAAGTGGCATTGATCTCTCCCCTGCTCCGTGTTCGTTTCTCCACTTCTCACCCGAAAGACATTACCGACGAAGTGATGCACACGATAGCGAAATACGAGAACATCTGTAATTATATCCATCTTCCTGTGCAAAGCGGATCGACAAGAGTACTGCAACTGATGAACCGCACCTATACAAGAGAATGGTATATGGCAAAAGTGGACCGTATAAAAAAGATCATCCCCGGTTGCGGCATCAGCGCCGATATCATCACCGGTTTTTGTACGGAAGAAGAAAAAGATCACCAGGATACGCTGAGCATTATGGAATATGCCGGCTATGATTATTCCTATATGTTCTTTTATTCCGAACGACCCGGCACCCTGGCGCAAAGGAGATATACAGACGATGTATCGCTTGAGATCAAGAAAAGAAGATTGCAGGAAGTAGTGGAAATGCAAAACAAACTATCATTGAAAAGCAACCTGAAAGATATTGGTAAAACGTTTAAAATACTGATCGAAGGCGACAGCAAGAAGAGCGATGCCGACTGGATGGGAAGAAGCTCCCATGGCAAAGTATTTGTTTTTCCCAAGGAGAACTATGCGCTGAACAAAGGTGATTATGTAATGGTTACAGCAAATGAATGCACCCAGGGCACATTATTGGGAAGGATTGTTCACAGTCCGGAAGCAATGGCGGTCAAGTACTATTAACAGAATGGCCGGAACTGACTTCGGCCGAATTATAAATTATCCATGGATATTCAAAGTATAAAAAATCGTTTTGGCATCATCGGCAACTCCCCCGCCCTCAACTATGCGCTGGAAGTAGCGGTACAGGTGGCCAATACCGACCTTACCGTTCTGATCAACGGGGAAAGCGGTGTAGGTAAAGAAGTGTTCTCCCATATCATTCATTCACTCAGTGCAAGAAAACATAACCCATTTATCGCGGTCAACTGCGGCGCCATTCCCGAAGGAACGATCGATTCCGAATTATTCGGTCATGAAAAAGGATCGTTTACCGGTGCGGCCGACGCCCGGAAAGGTTATTTCGAAACTGTGAATGGCGGGACGATCTTTCTTGACGAGATCGGTGAATTGCCACTCGGTACCCAGGCAAGATTATTGCGTGTACTGGAAACCGGGGAATATATCCGGGTAGGTTCTTCTAAAGTACAAAAGACAGATGTAAGAGTGATCGCTGCTACGAATAAAGACCTGCTGCAACACGTACAAAATGGAAAATTCCGGGAAGATCTTTATTACCGTTTAAGCACCGTGCCGATCCGTGTTCCGGCATTGCATGACAGACCGGAAGATATTCATATCCTGTTCCGGAAATTCGCAGCTGACTTTGCCAATAAATACAAAACATCGCCTGTACAGTTGGATGATGACGCAAAACAACTGTTAATAAATTACCCCTGGCCCGGCAATGTCCGGGAATTGAAGAATATTGCGGAGCAGATATCGGTACTGAGCCAGGATAAAAATATCAACGCACAACAGTTGGGAAATTTCTTACAACCGTATACCAATAACCGGATGCCGGTGCGGGTCTCGGCAAACGGTAACAGTCCGGAATTTGCCAATGAAAGAGAAATGCTGTACAAGCTTTTCTTTGACATGAAAAAAGATGTGACCGAATTGAAAAGAATGTTCCTGGATGTATTGCAGAACCCGAGTATGGTGACGCAGAACCAGGCTTTTATCAATGAGCTGAAAGAATTAAAGACCAATGAAGTGCTGCAGCCCATGCTGCTGCAACCGGCCACGCAGGGCTCACAACCGGTACCCGTTTCGATCGGGATGAATAATGATATCCATGATCATGTGGAAGTGGAGGAAAGCCTTAATATAGTCGATAAAGAAAAAGAACTGATCATAAAAGCATTAAAAAAACACAAGAGCAAACGGAAAGATGCAGCCCTCGATCTCGGTATCAGCGAAAGAACATTGTACAGAAAACTGAAGGAATATGATATTGAAGAATAAAATAAATATAAGGTACAGGGATCAGGGCCCGGGCAAACAAGGCTTCCTGGTATTTGGAGCTGTACTTATTTTAGCCTGTACATTATTCCTGGCACCATTCAGCAGTTGCAATATTTATAAGTTCAACCAGGCCACGATCCCGGACAGCATCAGAACCGTAAAGATCAATATCACAGAGAACAGGGCTCAGTATATCAACCCGCAGCTCAGCCAGCGGCTCACCGATAAGATCCGCCAAAAGATCATCGGGCAAACCAAACTATCTCCCAACAACGATAACCCGGATTGGGAAATAAGCCCGACGATCACCCAGTATTCTTTCACCACATCGGCTATCTCCAACCAACAGGTCGCTACCAACAGGCTCACCGTGGGTGTGCATATTATCCTGAATGACAGGAGGGCAGACGAAGTAAAAGAGTTTGATGTAAGCAGGAGTTTTGAATTCAGCGGCAACCAGTCCTTCCAGCAGGCAGAAGCCACCCTGATGGATGAAATAACAAGAACGATCACGGATGAGATCTTTAATAAATTGTTCTCCAATTGGTAATTTTATGCCGCGATCTTTATTCAACAACTATTTTAGCAACGGCAATCCTTATATCTTGTAACGATGAATGTGCAGATCAATCAACTGGTAAGATCACTTTTGCAAAAAGACGATATCGGGCAATGCAGCCTGCAGGAATTGCAGCAATTCGCCGAGAAGAACCCTTATTTCGGTGCGGCCCAGCTACTGCTCACTAAAAAAATGCAGACCGAAGCCCCGGCCCAATACGATGAGCAACTTCAAAAAACATTCCTGTTCTTCAATAACCCGCTCTGGGTGGAACAAGTACTGAATGGCACCGGCAAGGCGTCGATAACACCGGCAGAAAAAAAACCCGAACCTGTTCCCGTCCTGGTATCTCCTGAACAAATGGATGTAATGGAGACGATACCGGAAGAGCTTACCCGTGAGGAAGAAGTGAACCCCGAACCGGTACTGCAAACAGAAACTATTGCAGCCATCACAGAGCCTTCCGCAATGCTGGAAGAAGCTGTAGCAAAAACGGAAGAGTCCCCGGCGGAGCCACCACTACTGCAAGCAGAACCATTTATGGCGCTCGAAGAAGCTGTGGTAAAAACGGAAGCTCTCCCATTGGAAGTAACGAAACTGGAAACAGAGCCTGTTGCAGTGACCACTGAACCTGTTGCGCTAGTCGAAGAACCTTTAAAAATGGAAGAGCCGCCTTTGGAAATCCCCACGTTAAATACTGACCAGCCTGTAACTGAGAATGAGCCGGTCAAAGATGAATTATTATTTGAACCCTATCATACTGTAGATTATTTCGCATCGCAGGGTATCCGGTTCAAAGAAGAGGAAAGACCCACCGATAAATTCGGGAAGCAGCTTAAAAGCTTTACCGACTGGCTCAAATCCATGAAGCGGTTGCCGGTCTCGGAAATAGTAAAAAAAGTGGAAACCGCTGCCCCTGTCAATGCCGAGAAAAAAGTGGAGCAATTGGCCGAACATTCTTTGGCAGAAGGCGAAGTGGTGACCGAAGCCATGGCCGAAGTGTGGGAAAAACAGGGAAATACGGACAAAGCCATCGGGGTCTACCGGAAATTAAGTTTGCTTGATCCCTCTAAAAGCCCTTATTTTGCAGCGAAAATTTCAGCTTTAAACAAATAGAAAATGACGACCTTATTTATCATACTGATCATCCTGGCTTCCGTGGTACTTGGCTTTATCGTATTGGTTCAAAACCCCAAGGGTGGCGGGCTGGCAGGCAATGTTGCCGGTCTCAGCAACCAGTTCATGGGTGTAAAACAAACCACGGATGTCCTTGAAAAAGGAACCTGGATCTTTGGAGGTGTGATTGCCCTGCTTTGCCTGTTATCGGTATTCTTTATTCCGGGTACTGCTACTTCTGCAGCTTCAAATTCAGGAGCAACAGGAGCACAAGCGCCTGCGGGTGCCCAGAAAGCGCCGGTAAATGCATTTCCGGTAGTCCCTGCGCCTGGTCAGACCCCTCCCAATAAATAAAGTAGAATTAATAAACATATTTGAACCCCGTTCTTCTACGACGGGGTTTTTCATTATATGCCATAGCTTTAGCGAAGGCGGATTTCTCCATTGAAGCAATTAAATTGCAGAAGCAGATAACCTGTTTATTTATACTATGATAAGAAAAATCATCTTTAGCGTTCTTGCCATCCTCCTGCTTGTAGCCGGCTTCTTCGCCTATAAAGTATTCAAACCCTATGTTTCCAACAAAAAGGATGAGTATTTCTATATCCGGTCGGAAGATAATGTGACTGCGGTCAAAGAGCATCTCGTTTACCTGAACTATATCAACGGGGACAATTTTGATCTTGTTGCAAAACTGCTGAAGTTCAGGAAACCCAAACCTGGCCGCTATAAACTGAAGGACGGCATGAGTCTTTACCAGTTAGTGAAATTTCTCCGCAGCGGGAACCAGTCAGAGGTCAAAGTTGTCATCAATAAAGAAAGAACGAAAGAAATGTTTGCCGGTAAATTCGGTAACGGGAAAAAATTCGATACCGAATTCGATTCGCTGCAGATGATCAATTACCTGAACAATAATGATTCATTAAAAAAATTCGGGGTCGACAGTAATACCGTACTCTCGGTAGTGATGCCCTATACATATAATATCAAATGGAACAGCACACCCGATAACCTGTTCCGCCAATTTTATACAGCCTACCAGAAATTCTGGACACCGGAACGAAAAATAAAGGCAGACAGTCTTCATCTCAGTTCACTTGAAGTGATTTCACTGGCCTCTATCGTGGAAGAAGAAACCCTGAAAAAAGCAGATAAATACAATATTGCCAGCACGTATCTCAACCGGGTGCGCACGGGTATGAAACTGCAGGCTGATCCTACTGTGAAATTCGCCATGAAGAATTTTGCATTGAAAAGAGTGACCGGGGCACACCTGAAAACCGATTCGCCCTACAACACCTATATGTATGCGGGTATTCCTCCCGGCCCCATCTGTACACCTTCACCCGAATCGATCGATGCGGTACTCGATGCACCCAGGACCGAATACCTTTATTTTGTCGCTAGTCATAAATTCGATGGCACCAGTGTTTTCACCACGAACTACGATGATCATTTAAAATATGCCAGACTTTACCAGCAGGAACTGACCAGGAGGATGGATTCAGCGAAGAAAGCTAACCCCGGCAAATAATGTCCCTCTTCACCAAAATAGGAAACAGGATCGCGGCAACACCACCGGCCAGGCTTGTCATAGACAGGAGTAAAGCGACCTCGCTCCCCGGTTTCCGGGGCATCCCCCTGTACGATGTGGTAAAGTTCTTTATTGGCCAGGTAAAAACAGTGGGAATGACCGAAAGAGCATCGGCCATTGCATTCAATTTTGTGATGGCGATCCCTCCCGCGATCATCTTTCTTTTTACATTGATCCCTTTTTTCCCCATTAGCCAGAAGCTCCAGGAAGGGATTTATGAATTGATCAGGGATGTCATACCGGGCCAGAAGAACAATACGGTGCTGATCGATTTTTTAAAGGATTTTATCAATAACCCCCGTACAGGTTTGCTTTCCCTCGGCTTTGTGTTATCGCTGTTCTTTTCCTCCAATGCGATGATGGGGATCATGCGTTCATTCGACAAGAACTATATAGGGTTCAAGAAAAGAAAGGGTTTTCAGAAAAGGGTAAATGCCCTTAAGATCACCATGATCCTGTTCTTTATCGTATTTATCGCCGTGTTTTTATTGGTGAGCCGGGGCACTGTGCTGGAATTCCTGGGTGTCGAGAACCGGGTCATACGAAGTATTATCCTGAATGCCCGCTGGGTGATCATCATCTTTTTATTCCTTGCTTCCATTTCTTATATCTACCGCCATGCGCCGGCCGTGGATAAAAAATGGCGGCTGATCAACCCCGGCTCCATTCTTGCTACAGTACTGATGCTGCTGATGACATTGCTGTTTTCATGGTGGGTGAGCCGGTTTGGAAATTATAACCAGTTGTACGGATCGATCGGAACGGTGCTGATCATGATGGTCCTGATCTTTATTAATTCCTTGGTCCTTTTGATTGGTTTTGAGCTGAATGTAAGCATTACCTCACTTAAAAAAATAGCAGACGAACGGAAAGATAACCCCGCAGACGGCAGTGATAAATCAGTATAAATTCCGAAATTTGGTAACGAAAAACTTATAGTTATGAAAAAAATACTTCTTGCCGCTTTACCTGTAGCTGCGATCATGGCATTTGCCAGTATCAGCGATCCTTTACCGCTTGGGTCACCCATTCCAAACCCTGAAGTAAAAATGAAAGATGTTTCAGGTAAAGAAATATCCCTGAAAGAAGCAAAGACCAAAAAAGGTCTGCTGGTGATGTTCAGCTGCAATACCTGCCCTTATGTGATCAAGAACCAGGAGCGTACGATCGAAGCAGCCAAACATGCTATGACAAACGGGATCGGGGTAGCTATCCTGAACTCCAACGAAGCGCAAAGAACGAGTGACGATTCTTTTGACGATATGAAGGCCTATGCGAAAGACCAGGGGTACAACTGGTACTATATGTTAGACAATAACTCAGCCCAGGCCGATGCCTTTGGGGCCAACCGTACGCCGGAGTGCTTCCTGTTTAACGGGGATGGTAAACTGGTCTATCACGGAGCGATCGATGATAACCCTTCGGATGCAAGTGCCGTAAGCCGCAAGCACCTGATCACTGCCATGGACGAGATAAATTCCGGTAAAGAAGTGTCAGTAAAAGAATCCAAGTCGGTAGGTTGCTCGATCAAGCGACTGTAACGAAGTCCATAAAATAACTGGAATCTCTCCCTTTTAAACCGGGAGAGATTTTTTTTATAGAAATTTTATGGAATCTTTTTATGCAGGCATCT
>DASYLC010000173.1:0-13405 GCA_036009775.1 Chitinophagaceae bacterium | reverse complement strand
GCGTATATCCTCAACACCCTGTCGTCCCTCCATCTCGATAATAATAAGATCGACAGCGCCATCTTTTATGCCAAGAAAGCGATCGCGGCAGCACCCAAATGGCGTTATCCTTATGTTACACTGGCATTTGCTTATAAAACATTGAACCGTCCTGATTCTGCTATAAAATATTATCGCAAGTCCATTGATGTAAGTCCCGATAACGCTGATGCCTACGTGGATCTCGGTCACTATTTTTATTCTCAATCGAAAGGCGATTCTGCCGTGGCCTACTATGAAAGGGCTTTACGCCTTGAACCGAATAATCCTTATGCCAGTAATAATATCGGCTGGGTGAATTTTGGCAGGAAGAACTATGATAAAGCGATCAGCTCTTTCAAACAGAGCATCGCGGCCAATCCAAAATTCATCAACGCTTATAACGGGTTGAGCAAAACTTTTTTTGAGACCAAACAATACGACTCGGCGAGGATCTACTATTCAAAGGCATTTGCCAATTACCAGGATAAGTCCATCGTAAATGTGTATATCGGTAATTTTTACCGCGACCTGAAAGAATATGATTCAGCCAAAACGTACTACCGCATGGCAGCTGTTCTGGATCCTAACTATGAAGAAGCGTATAACAACCTCGGTCGTGCCAGTTTTGCCCTGAAGCAGCTGGATTCTGCTAATTTCTATTATCGTCGTGCTTTGCAGGCCAATCCTTATTCTGCTTTTGCGCTGATCAATATCGGGATGGTGTTCAAGGAACTCAAAATGCCTGATTCTACATACAACTATTTCCAGCAGGCTGTTCGCCTGGAGCCGGGCAATCCTTCGATCCTGAATAATCTCGGTGTGGTATACGGACAGGAGAAGAGTTTGGATTCCGCTAAACTCTATTTTAGAAGAGCTTTACAGGTCAAGCCGGATTATAAACCTGCTTCGAATAACCTGCTGAAAATATTCAGGGATATGAACCAGCTGGACTCTGTTACCAATTTCCTGAAAGGAACTTCTTTATTTGATCCGAACAGTAACGTCTTTCTGAGTGATATGGGAATGGCATTCATGGAACAGAAACGTTACGATTCGGCCAGGTTCTATATGCGGAAGGCGATACAGAAGGATCCGCAAAATCCGCAGTATTACAGTAATCTCGGGTTGATATTCCAGGGGATGAAGCAGTATGACTCGGCAAGGATGAATATGCAGCGGGCCCTTCGTTTTGACCCCGAGAACCAGCTCCTCCTGGTGAATATAGCTGGTGTGTTCAGGCAATTGAAACAATTTGATTCGGCCGCTTATTATTATAAGAAACAATTGTTCAGGAAGACCGATCCCGGCGCCCAGGCTTATTATGCTATCGGTAATTTCTATGACGATATGAAAGTATATGATTCAGCCGTTGCTTATTTCAAAAAAGTGATCGCGGTTGATCCGGGATATATACCTGCTTATACTGAGGCCGGAACTGCCTTTATGAAAATGGAGATGAATGATTCGGCGTTGTTGTACCTGAAGGAAGCGATGCGCAGGGATCCCAATTCGCAAACAGCATCCCTGAATCTCGGATTGGTATACCACGCTATGCAGAAATATGATTCTGCGATCGTGTACATCCAGAATGCCATCCGCATCGATCCCAGTAAAGGCAAGAACTATTATACGCTGGCCTGTAGTTATGCGCTGGCCAATAAGCCTGAACAGGCCATATTGTATCTACGACAGGCTTATGAACGGGGATATAAGAATGTAGAGAACCTTCTGAACGATTCCGACCTCGCGGGATTGAAGGACTTCAAAGAATTCCAGGCTCTGCTGGATAAATATGTGCCGGGATGGAAGGACCGGTAGGGAATAATGTTTATAGTTTATGGTCTTTGGTTTATTGTTGTTTTAGATCAAAGTGTTCCTAAAAGACCTAAAGCTTGTCTATCGAAGCATAATGTCACTTGGTTTTCCTAATTGTCTTTTTTGCCGTATATTTGCCGTCCAATCGAACAATTGGATGGCTGCGTAGCTCAACTGAATAGAGCATCTGACTACGGATCAGAAGGTTTCAGGTTTGAATCCTGACGCGGTCACAAAACCTGCACAAAGTGCAGGTTTTTTTATGCGGATGCGGTAAGCAGGCGTATTAAAAAGAAGCATTTGGGAATTGCCGATTGGGAAATTTCGATCCCGATGGCTGTCGGGACCCAATTCCAAAACTCCTCAACCCCCGCTTTCCAGGGAGACCCGCCGGGAAAAAAGACCGGTTCAGCTTAATAAGCAACTTCAAGGTGTGAATTCCTGTTAAAGCCAAAGCTTTTATTGTTTATCCAATCCTTGAAACCTATAATATTGGGATATAACTGAAACGACTCCGTGTACGCGGTGCTGCTGGTGGACCCGCTTAAAACACCCGCGACGATTGGCGCGGTCAGCTTAATAGAATAGTAAGGCGTTGATTCGCCATGTTTATAAAATTTTACTTCAATGACCATACCGGTGGTGCCAATCCCTATTGACATAGCCCGTACAAATCCCACGGAATTAATATCTGCATCCTTTAATAAAATAAGCGGAGAATAGTCCGCCGGCGATCCTCCACCCGTTGCCGATAAATTTAAACCTTTCGCATCATAGGTGCCGTTTGTAAAGCCACTGACTGCGCCGGTGATCGTGTAGGTGATAGAATCGCCTGCTGCAGCCAGTGATGTACTATTATCCAGGAACGTATTCCACCTGTTCCCATCGTGGTAGGCGGGTCTTGCGGCCGCAATATTGTAGATCATTAAACCGGCGCTTGGATTAAGAACATTTGTGGTGTCATTGATCCTTGGCAGCATCATGCCCCTGTCCGTACTGGTCATATCCAATATGGCATTAGGGCTGGGACTGTTTGTTCCGATGCCAACCTGTGCAGGAGAAAAAATACTGGTGACAATTCCTGCTAAAATAAGTACTGTTTTTTTCATGTCTGGTAATTTTGATTTGAAGAGTAGAAATGCTGAACAAATATAATTTTCAACCGGAAGGAAGGTCAAAACTGTGGAAAAGTATTTTGATCTGCCCAAATCAGTATCTCTGCCTGACGGCAGGCAGGATAAAAATCTGCGACCGGCATTTTAACTTTCATCTATTGACAGGGAATCAATCAACCGTCGATCAAACATTACCAGGTCCTATCCATTAACGATCTCCCCGCCATTCGGATGCAGGAACTGCCCCGTCATATAACTCGCATCATCACTGGCCAGGAAAAGATAGGAGGGAGCTATTTCCACAGGCTCACCCGCTCTTCCCATTGGTACATCGCTGCCATGCTGCGCCGCTTTTTTTGCGGAAAAACTCGACGGGATCAACGGAGTCCAGATGGGACCAGGTGCCACGCCATTCACCCTTATTCCTTTTTTTACCAGGTTGGCTGAAAGACTACGGGTGAATGCGACAATAGCTCCTTTTGTGGAAGCATAATCGATAAGTCCGCCACTCCCACGGTAAGCCGTTACGGAAGCACTGTTGATGATACAGGAGTTCCGTTTCATATGCGGCAATGCTGCCTTGGTCACCCAGAAAAAAGAAAAGATATTTGTTTGAAATGTTTTGAGCAGTTCATGAGTGGTTAGTTCTGCCAGGCTTTTATTTTCATAATGCAGGGCCGCGTTGTTAACAAGTATATCGATCCGTCCATATGCCGCGATCACTTTTTTTATGATGGTACTGCAATGATTTTCTTTTCCCAGATCGCCGGGGAGCAATAAACATTTTTTTTCATACCTCTCCCGGATGATATCTCTTGTATCCTTTGCATCACTGTGCTCATCGAGGTAAGCGATCGCAATATCAGCGCCTTCTTTTGCAAAGAGAACAGCTACTGCTTTGCCGATCCCGCTATCACCCCCGGTGATCAGTGCGATCCTGCCCGCAAGTTTACCAGAACCTTTTTTCTTCGGGTCATCAAAGACCGGCTGCGGCTTCATTTTTTTTTCAATGCCAGGCCGCCGCTGGTGCTGCTGTTTACGCAGTGTTCTTTTTTCAGCTCCTTTTTGCATATATAGATTTATTCACGTGGAAATAATTCCACATTAAAGATT
This sequence comes from Chitinophagaceae bacterium, assembly GCA_036009775.1. Lineage (GTDB taxonomy): Bacteria > Bacteroidota > Bacteroidia > Chitinophagales > Chitinophagaceae > JJ008. The sequence continues at coordinate 9,341 of DASYLC010000173.1, read as the reverse complement.
TTATTTCCCCGGCTTGCGGTGTTCTTTCAGAGTCAGTACCTACTATGGTCCTTGAATTTCTGTTTTTTTTTAGCGTGAAGGTTAAGGTCGTTCTGCCCTCTGAAAGATCAGTGTTCGCCGTATATCGTGTATTCTCTTTGCTTAACCGGCTTGTTTTGTTTTTCATTCTCAATGATTTAAACCTCTTTTATAATGAGTTGAAAAAATCATACCACAGCGTCTTTTCCGGGAGCATAATTGATGTGGAAAACTATGCGGAAAGATTTTCAAGCCGGGAAGCCGGTGGCATCGTGTTTGCGAAATTTATATTCAATACAATTAAAAATATTTTTCATAATAGGTGGATTTGGTTTTCGAATGCAAAGCCCCGACGTACAGTCGGGGCTTTTTTAATCATACTATTCAACTAAAAATATATCAGGAAGCTTCTTTAAAAATATTACGTACGCTTCTCCGGATCTCACCTTCTGTTAGTCTTGAACCTGACAGACGTTCTGTTGTCCAGGCCTGCCATACATTCTTATCGGTTCTTGCATCCATAATCGATAAAGTGATCGTACCTTCTTTGACCGGCTGGTCATACACCTGGTATCCCTGGAATTGAGAAGGATAATAGATCCTGGAGTATCTCCGGGTGTAGGGATTATAATAAAATCGCGTAAACGGTTGCGAATATACCGGCTCCCGCTGGGTTTCTACATTTCGTTCTACCAGTATATCATAACTGATCACTACATCGGGGTCCGAGCTTACTTCCGTCCAGCCCCAGTTACGCAATTCCTCGTTGACGGCATTGTGTACGCTTATATCCGCGTACTCGATAGGCCTTGTTGACTCATCGGTCTCACTGGCCCTTGTGTTGACCCACATATAGGTCTTGTAGTTATTTAAGTTTGCAGATTCATCCTTCTGCACATAAGCAGGAGATGAACATCCGGTCATGACTGCCACTAGCAGCGTAAGGATTGTTAGTTGTTTTATTATTGTTTTCATATACCTGGTTTTGAAGGTTACTTAAATGTTTTTTGACTTTTTTTCTACTGGTTCCCGTCAACCGGGGAACTGGCAGGTTTATTTTCAGGTGCTGCAGGAGGATCGGTCTTTATATTCCGGATACCGGCTTCGATCTTTTTTTTATTTGTATCAGCGCCGGGAAATTCCTGCCGGATAGTGGGATCCTTTTTACTGATCGGATCCTTTGCCGACCGCTTCCTTTTTGCTTGATCTTGTTTTGCCATATTATTTATTTTTTACCCGGGCCTCCTTTCCCCGGATGGGTAATGATTTCTACTATTCTCCCTAATCACCAATGCCTCTTCTGGATCTGTTGTGCTGAATCCAGGTGTGCCCGCAATGTCGGCAATGTCTTGTCAGCCAGTGAACGGATATCCGTGTCCTTTACTTCTGTCAGCGCTTTTTCAAATGATTCGATACTCGCTTTATGGTTTGTTATCATCATAGAAATAAATTCCCGGTCCAGATCTTTTCCTGTTTTCGCATTCAACTGGTCGATCTCTCTTTGTTTATCGGCTGTTATGGCGGCAGGTAATGTGATGTTTTTTGTGACTGCCATATCCTTTACAGTCTGGTTCAGACCGGAGTGATCGTGATAAAGCATTGCAGCAAAACTTTTTACATCAGCATAAACAGCTTTTTGTTCAGCCATGCTTGCCAGCTGTGTTTCTGTCATACCATTATTTGCCACCCGCACAATAAAGGAAGAACTGGCTTCATCGATAACAACATCATTCCTGGTCAGGCCCGTGTCCAGTTTTGCTTCATTGATAGAATCCGCTGTTTCCACTGTGCTTTTACCGGAATTATTACAGGCAGCACAGGTTACGATCAGCACTAACGGAATAAATATTTTTTTCATATGTTTTTTTAGTTTGTTGTTTGTATGATAGCATGAAATTTTCATGCCATATGACTGAGGTATTTTTTGCACAGTATTTATGCTGGCATAATTTTTTCCCCTTTTCAGGTATTCAACTTTCACATTAAACTTGTCAACATGGAGCGCTTTGAGAAAAAAACTGAGATACTGACAGATCTCATGAAAATCAATAAAGAATGTTCAGATACCTGCCGTAGTTACATTACAGAGAACCGCGACAGGCCGGAAGCTCATACCGTCCTCCGCAAGGTAGACGGCTTATGCAGGGATTGTATTGCGGAGCTACATATGCGGGTCGATCCAACTTACGGTGACCCGGCTGATGCGGTGGACCTTAAAGGAGTTATTTACAGGTCATGGGTACATAATGACGATGTTTATTTTTCGAGGATGACGCCCGAAGTAGTTGTAAGCTGTGAACAGAAAGTAAGAGGTATTAAAGTAGCTTATGAACAGGCATTGAATGGAAATTTCGACCTGGCCGATGATATCAGGACATTATTGAATGGCCAGCTGGGCAGGGTAGCTGCGGCAGTTGATTTTATCAATGATTGTAAAAAAGAAATGGCCACTTACTCTATGGCTTAGATAACTTATTTTTTTCGGGGACAGGATCATCCGCGATCTTTTCGATGATGGTCTTGTCCTTTTTAATATCTATCCGGATCATATAAAACAGGCTCATGTAAATATTGGCGACCCAAACCATCGAAAAACCCCCGATCAGCAGCCCCCGCCAGTTCTCAAATAGTAAATGATAGTCCGTCAGGAGAAGCATACCGATGGTTATATAATGGCTAAAACAATACTCACAGGTAAAAAGGTAAAAGAATTTCCGGACGAGTAAATACCGGTTTTCCTTACTGTGCCGGACACAGTATTCCCGGGGCTCCCTGAATACCTCCTCATGCGTAACAGTCCAGGAGATACAGGCTACCGGGATCGCCAGTACCAGGAGATATACTATTTGTGTTCCCAGTAACATATAAGTGTATAAAAGAAAAAAATCTTTTCATGACCGACCATGAAAAGATCTTTATGTAGTACAAAAAAGGACAACCTTATCTGCCACTGTTTTGATCCCTTCCGGATTCCCGGCGGGTACTGCGGCTTTGGTCATCATTGTTATCCTGTTCATTATCCATATCAACTGACCGGTCTTGCGTTTCCTGCTGACCTTGTTGAGTGCGCTGGATATCCTGTTCATTGCCCAGGCCGCGGTCATTTGATTTGTTCTTATCCTGTTTGCCGGCAGTTTTAGAACTTCCCTGTGAAGGCTGGTTACGCAGGTTCTGTACATCTTTTTTCTCCTGCGCACCCTGTTGATCCTGTCTGCCGGTGTTTTGATCCTGGCCGCCCTGGCGGGATTGATCTTTTCTTGTTGTGTCGTTACGATCTTTTCCTTGATTTGCCATATAATAGAGTTTTAATACAAATGATAGTTAGAAAAATTATGCCAGAAGAGAGGCGGGATCGTGGAGATTGTTCTACGAACAAGGACTCATTTTGGGGAAATTTTTTTTAACGCTTTTCCGATCGAGATACCATTGGTGAGCATTGAAGCGAAGAGGTCTCCTTTTTTTTCTATCCTTCGTTGAATGTTTTTTATGTGAAATTGCGATGGATGTAAACGATGATTCACTTCCTTCCATTCTAACGGCGTTGAAACGGTTGCTCCCGGCACAGGACGAAGACTATATACAGAGGCCAGTGTTTGCCCTCCACTATTTTGCAAAAAGTCGACATAGATTCGCGGCCCGCGTTTCGCCAGCGACCGGATCACGCTGGTTGTTTTGGGTAATTGTTCCTGTACCTGTGAAGCGATCAATTTGGCAAAATCTCTCACGATAGGATATTCATACCGGTTCTTCAACGGCACGTATACATGGAGACCGGACGCACCTGATGTTTTACAATAACATTTTGCGCCTGCTTTCTCCAGCACTTCTTTAGTGGCCAATGCCGTATCCACTACTTCCGTAAATGTATTTTTTGGCGATGGATCGATATCGATCACCATCCAGGTAGGGTGAGTAGGTTTTTTAACAGTACTGTTCCAGGGATTCATTTCAATGCATCCCAGGTTGGCAAGATAAAGCAGGGTGGCTTTATTGTTACAAACGATATAATCGATGATCTTGTTATTACTTTCACTTTTTACTTTGAATACCTCCACAAAAGAAGGCGCATTTTCGCCGGCATCTTTATGATAAAAACCCGCATCGCGTATACCATTGGGGTTTCTTTTTAGAGAGAGTGGCCTGCCTTTAAGGTGGGGAAGGATAAACTCAGCGATAGCATCATAGTAATTGATCACATCTCCCTTGGTGTACCCCTCCTCCGGCCAGAATATTTTTTCCCGGTTGCTGATCGTCAGCACCTGCTTGCCGACCCTTTGTTCATCTGTTGTTCTCACCGGGCTCATGATGCTTTACGTTTGGAGAGACTGGCTTTGAGCTGGTCCACCAGGTCCTGGGTCTTGGTGTGAACAACCTTCATCGGTTTGAACGGAAGTGATTTGCCTTTTGATTTGGCCCTGATGATCTTCAATAGTTTATCACTATAGTCGTCTTTATATTTTTTTATATCAAAAGGTTTGCTCAGCTGGTTGACCAGGTTGACCGCCATCTTCAGTTCGGCAGGTTTGCTTTTTCCGGCGGGCAGGTTCAGGTCTTTCGATGACCGGAGTTCCTGTGCAAAACGGATACGGTTCAGGATAAGTGCATTGCCCCGGGCCTTGATAATGCAAACATGCTCCCGGTTATGCATTACGAATAACCCGACACCGGCTTTCCCCGTTTTTTGCAAAGCTTCTCTTAATAATCCATACGCCCGTACTCCTGTTTTCTCGGGTTCAAGGAAATAAGGAGCTTCGAAATAAGAGCTGTCTATCTCCGTTTCTTCCACGAATTGACCGATCTCAATATGTTTTGTTTTTTCCGGGCTGGCTTTTTCAAAATCTGTTTTATCCAGTACCACATATTTATCGTTGAGAAGATATCCCCGTACGATATTTTCCCAGGCGACTTCCTTGCCGGTATTCTCATTCACTCTTTTGAACCGGATATTAGAATGATCCTTACGGTCCAGCATATCGAGGTCCAGTGCACTGTCTTCCACGGCGCTGAATAGCTTGACGGGAATATTAACAAGACCAAAACCCAGCGAACCTGTCCAGATAGCTTTCATACTTGTAGTTTTAATTGATGTCATTGAATAGGATCTGTTCATCCCTGTCTTCCACTTTGATCTTTTGGAAGAACTCATCATATTTCTCGTCGTGGTTACTGTAGACTCCATAGGCATCCATACTATAACCCCTGAGCCCGTCATTGGCTTCCAGCAGGTAGAGGATAGAAGAATCAGAGGGGTTGGATTCGCCTTCAAAACGATAGGTCTTTATGATCGTAAGATCTTCAGGCTGGTAATATTTACCGTTCCCGGTAGTAAGACCTTCTTTTTCCATTTTTAACTCATTGTCCTCTTTCCTGATCCTTAATTTTTCAAGGACAGTCAACAGACTTGTCATTTCAGCGGGTTTTGTTTGCATAGATTTTATTTTTTGAGCGCTCATTATGAAAATAAAAAAACCATATACGGGGTGGTATATGGTTTTTAACTGAAATAAATGTGCCGGAAATTAGGTTTAACCACAGTATTCGCTGCGCGAATGCACAGATTGAACACACACAGATTCCTTCGCCAGGCTCAGTACACAGTTATAACACATAGAAACATTGCGGCAAAGAACTACCGTGTTCAAAAGAGATCAGGTAAACGGACAGGGTACCAGTATCTACAGAATCCAAACTGTGCACTCTGTGGGCTGTTCATCTGTGTCCTTCGCCCTGCGAAGGGCTGTGGTAAAAGACTAAGACGTAAGATTCGACTCTTCGTAATTCCGGATCTTATTATATAATGTCTTCCTGTCGATCTTTAATACCTCCGCGGCTTTGGTCTTGTTGAACTTTACCTGTTTTAGTACGTTCATGATCGTTTCATATTCCGCATGAGAGGCCGCTTCTTTCAGGTCCGCGGGGTGAGAAACGCCATTTGCCGGAGCTGCCTGGCCGGTGCCATTGGAAGCAGCCGCTGCAGGTGCTTTATCAGGATTGCCGATTATTTCCCAGGGCAAAACATTCGCCGTGATCTTACCGCCGGAAGGAGAGAGAAGGGCAGCCCTCCGGATCACATTGCGGAACTCCCGCAAATTGCCCGGCCAGCCATAATTCAGGAACAATTGTTCCACTTCATCATCATATCCATCCAGTTCCTTGTTCAGTTCTGCGCAAACTTTTTCAAGGAAGAAAGCAGAGAATAAAGGAATATCTTCTTTTCTTTCCCGTAATGGTGGTATCGACAGCGAAAATTCATTGAAACGGTGATACAGGTCTTCCCTGAATTTTCCCTTCCTGTATGCATCCTGTAAGTTCTCATTGGAAGCCACGATCACACGGGTATCTGTATTAATATCTTTTGGACTGCCCACCCGTTTGAATTTTCTTTCCTGGATCACCCGCAATAAGGTCGTTTGTACATCCAGGGGCAGGTTGGATACTTCATCCAGGAAAAGTGTACCGCCTTCCGCCACCTCAAAAATACCTTCTTTATCTGCCAGGGCGCCGGTAAAGGAACCTTTGATATGACCAAACAATTCACTCGCTGCCAGTTCCCGCGATAATATGCCGCAGTCAACCGCTATAAACGGTTTATCGCTCCTGTTACTGCTTTGATGGATCGTCTTGGCGATCACTTCTTTCCCGGTACCACTTTCGCCGTATAGTATCACACTGTAATTGGTGGGAGCCACCAGTTCGATCTGTTTGTAAAGATCGACCGTGTGCGGGGAGACGCCTTTCAGGAATTCTTCCGAGGAAATGGATATCCTTTTTGATGCAGCAGAACTGTTGACATTGGCATCTGCAGCCGCAGGGGATGCGCCTGACTGGTTCAATGCCCTGTTGATCACATTGATCACATCCTCAGGGATCAGGGGCTTGATGATATAATCAAATGCCCCGTGCCGCATTACATCCACCGCCATCTTCACATCGGAATAACCGGTAATGATGATCACTATAGCCGAAGGTTTAGCGGCTTTTATTTCCTGCAGCACTTCACGGCCGTCAATATCTCCCAGCCGAAAATCACACAGAACTACATCGAAATTCCCTTCTTTGAATTTCGCCAGTCCTTTGGCGCCGGTATAGGCCGTATCTGTTTCAAAACCTTTGCGCTGGAGAAAATGGCCGAGTAAACGGCACATATCCATATCATCGTCGATAAGCAGTATTCGCTTCATTTGGATATATTTTTATTAAAGTTAAACAAAAGAAATTTTTGGAGCCAGGCCATCATAAAAATTACCACCTTATGACATCATTCCCCGTTCAACTCCACAACCGCCCGTTTTTACCAGTATGAGAATACAATCTGCGATCTGTAACCTGTCCGTTGCCAGTTAATACAAATTGGATGCCTTTTTTGTTGCTTGTTGAAACTAAGTGCGTAATCAGGCAGCAATTTTGATATTGAGTATATGTTAACTAACCTTATCTTTTTGAAGACATTTAGCCTATGGATAGTGCAGTTAAGATATTGATCGTGGATGATGAACCTGATATTTGTTATTTTCTTTCCATAAATCTCGCCAAGAGAGGATTTGAAACGGCTATCTCCAATACACTTGCCGATGCTGAAAAAAAGATCAGGAAAGAGCCACCAGCCCTGTTATTGCTGGATAACCATCTTCCCGATGGCATGGGTATCGACTTCCTGAATAATATAAGCCCACTGTATCCGGACATGAAAATCATCATGATCACCGCCCATGATAGTCCGCAGGACCGTTCAAAGGCCTATACTAACGGGAGCAGTTTTTTCCTTTCCAAACCATTTACGATTGCCGCGATCAACCAGGTTGTGGACCTCGTGCTTACCGACGTATAATAGTGTCATTGATACAAATTTTGCCCCATCTGGGTAAATAATTCCCCAAACTTCGTTGTTGAATATGTTTTCAGTTGACAATCAGGAGACGGTAGCAAGGATGATGATAAAATTAGTGCCTTTACCAGGGGTACTTTCGACGGATATCTCGCCGCTGTGGTTCAATACGATATTCTGGGTATTGGTAAGGCCAAGTCCGTTCCCCTTTGGTTTGCTGGTGAAATAGGGCTCAAAGATCCTGGACAACGATTCTTTATCCATCCCATTGCCGTTATCACCGATAGTGATCCAGCATCGGTTGCCTTCCTTTCTTGTTCCCAGCATCAACTCGCTTCCTTCCCGGCCATCCATGGCTTCGATCGCATTGATGATGATATTGAGCAGGGCGATCTTCATTTTTATCTTGTCAATGGAAATAAAACAGGGAGCGGTAGTGTATCTTTTGATCACGCTGATATGGTTAAGATCGATCCGGTCCTGGGCCTCTTTTAATGTTTCTTCCACGAAATCGTTGACCGGGGTCCGTTGATAATTAAGATCGGTGAACTTGGTGGAATTGAGCAGGTCCGAAATAAGCTGGTTGATCCGGTTGCTGTTGCGGCTGATCATATCAAATAGAAAGATCGCGTTTTCATTTTTCCCTGCTGTTTCGTCTTTTAACTGCTCGGAAGCAAGATTGATATTGGTCAGCGGGTTCCGGATCTCGTGGGCTATGGTACGTGCAATACGGCCTGTGGCAGCAAATTTCTCCAAACTGCGCATCTTGATCAGTTCCGCATTGGCTTCATCAAGTTTAAGGATACGATCATTCAGGCTGGACTGGTATTCATCGATCTCGTCCAGGCCTTTTTTCCGCTCCCGGCTCACCTGCATATAAGTGATAAGTCCAAAGAAAAGTAAGGACACCGCCAGTGTAATGGAAATAATAGTGATCGCGTTAATAGCAGATGTCGTTTGTTTCAAGCGGTCCCCTCTTTCGATCAGCAACCTGTCTTCCTGTCGTTGCATCAACCTGATATTTTCACGGATATTATCCATTAATTGTTTGCCTTCATTCTGGAGCAACAGCATCGAATCGGTGATCTGCCTGTTATGTGTATCAAATGCCTTTACATGGAAGCGCAGGATCCCAAACCGTCTGTCCATGAATTTTTTCAGAGAAGCAAGCCTTTGGTATTGTGGGGGATTGTCCTGTACCAAATCCTGCATTACAGTATACAGGGAATCTGCCCTTTGCTCTGTTCCGTAATAGGGGAACAGGAACTGGATATTTTTACTCAGGATATAGCCCCGTACCCCCGTTTCCGCATCGATGATATTGGCGAATGTATTATCGAGGGACTTAATGACAAGGTTCGTATGATTTACCCGGGCGGCTTGTTTTACCAGTTGCTTGTTGGTATACAGGGTAAAAAGATAGGACAGAAGGAGAAGGATAAAAGCTACCAGGTATACGTTCCGGATAGTTTTTTCAGTTTTTGTTCTTGTAAAGATC
>DASYLC010000172.1:0-1649 GCA_036009775.1 Chitinophagaceae bacterium | reverse complement strand
TTCTCCTGCGTATTCACAGGCCCAAAACTCTCAATAAATGTTTGCCGGCTGATATCTGCAATCAAAGAAGCCTCTGCGTTCAAAGGCCTCCGTATCACAATTGATTTATTCTCCATATTGGTAAAAATGAGTGGCCCGATTTTTTAGTGATCAAGCTCATGAATGCAACTACGGTTTTTGGAGTTATTGCCGGTATATTAACCGGTGTATCTCTTCTCCCCCAACTAATAAAAATCCTCAGGGAAAAAAAAGTTGAAAATGTTTCTGTCTGGATGTTACTGATCCTCGTGGTTGGTCTTGGTCTTTGGGTTGCGTACGGGATATTAAAAAAGGATCCGATCATAGTGATCACTAATTCCTTTTCATTTCTTGTTAACGTCATTATTCTAATACTTCGCTTCAGATATAAGGATAACGGATGATTTCTTTACATAAGATTTTCAATCACCATCGCACTTGCACCACCCCCGCCGTTGCAGATCCCTGCTGCTCCGTATCTCGCTTTGTTTTGCTTTAGAACATTAAGTAGTGTCACAATTATTCTGGCCCCACTACAACCCAACGGATGACCAATGGAAACTGCTCCGCCGTGTACATTCACTTTAGCAGGATCGATCTTAAGTCTTTTTGTGTTTTCAATTCCTACAACAGCAAAAGCTTCATTCAGTTCCCAGTAAGAAATATCTTCATTTTTTAACCCAGCCTTGGCAAGAGCGATCGGTAATGCAATAGCCGGGCTGGTAGTAAACCATTCCGGTGCCTGTTCTGCATCCGCATAAGAAACAATGCGGCCAATAGGTTTAAGAGATAATTGATCGGCTTTTTCTTTCGACATCAGTAACACCGCAGCCGCACCATCATTCATCGACGAAGCATTTGCGGCAGTAACGGTACCATCTTTTTGAAAAGCAGGTTTGAGTTCCGGGATCTTATCAAACTTTACATTGAAGGGTTCCTCATCTTTTGAAAATAAGATTGGCTCGCCCTTTCTCTGGGGAATTTCGACCGGAACCACTTCATCAGCAAATTTGCCTTCATTCCAGGCTGCCTGACTTCTTTTATAGCTTTCGATAGCAAATGCATCCTGGTCGCCCCTGCTGATGCCACAATCCTTCGCACATAATTCTGCAGCATTTCCCATCGCTTTTCCATCATACACATCGGTAAGACCATCTTTTGCCAGCCCGTCAATAAATGGAACATTGCCATACTTATTTCCCCAGCGCAGGTTCTCTGAATAAAAAGGGACATTGCTCATGCTTTCCATGCCTCCGGCAATAACAATATCGGCATCACCCAATGCGATGCTCTGTGCGGCCTGGGCGATAGTTTTCATTCCACTTGCACATACTTTATTTACCGTGGTACAATTTACTGTGTCGGGAAGTCCGGCAAATTTGGCCGCCTGGCGGGCAGGTGCCTGTCCAAGGTTTGCCTGTATCACACAGCCCATCAACACATCCTGCACCTGGCTGGCTTCAAGACCGGATCTTTCCAGCACAGCCTTAATAGCAATAGCACCCAATCTTGTTGCGCTGAAATCCTTTAGAGCTCCGCCAAAGCTGCCGATCGGGGTTCTTACAGCTGCAATTATTACTACCTCTTTTTTAGTCATATGATTGTTTTTTCGGTCGCGATACGAGCCCGCA
>DASYLC010000171.1:0-4748 GCA_036009775.1 Chitinophagaceae bacterium | reverse complement strand
GAACTGTTCCGTATAGGTATCCGGTACATCGACTTTTATCCAGGCCCATTCGCCGGTGATGAATGTTTTGATCCCCGGCAGCGTAGTATTGAAATCAACCGCAAAAATATTCACCCTTCGTTTTTTATCCACCACCAGTCCATCGTCTTCAAACTTATTATAGACTCCACCCATATAGGATAGTCCCAGTTCCCCGATATTATTATTACGAACGGCGATCTTGCCGGTCAGGAGCATACTTCCGTTAAAGCTTTCTTCAAATCGTTCCGGGTTCTCCTTACCGGCCGGCAAAAACGTTTTATTCTCACTGTTGGAAATGATCTTATCATCAAATCCATTGGTCAGGTATACTTCATAACCATAGACCCATTCTTTGGAAAATCTCTTACCATACAAACCAAAGCCTGCATTGCTAAAAGTGGCCGGGAGCATTTGCGTCGCGGAAATAGGGCGATCCACGAATTCCCATTTGGGCCCGTCGTGGTTCTGGTTAAATGCCCCGATCGGGTTGACCACGATCCCGCCGCGGAAATTCAACAGCGGGTTTAATTCAATATCGAGTGAAGCAAATTCGATCCCGATCTCTTTGGCGCCATCTTCAAATTCTATTTCGCTTAAAAATTTGATGCGATTGGCAATGGAAGATGAAATGAACAATGATACCCGCCGCATCTGGAACTGGTGTCCTTCCGATACCCCATCTTCCTGCAGGTACTGGTAATTCGCTTCGGCATAACCTCCCAGCGCAACAGGCAACTTGCCTACCTGCAAAAAAGGGCGGTTATACATAGCATCCATATTCAGCTTGCCTCCTGTTGTATCCGTCGGTATCCTTTTCAGAAGCGAAGGATCGATCTGGCTGTAGACCGGCACTGTTGCCGTGAATAGAAAAAGGATGAAGAATAGTTTTCTCATATGGCTCTCAGGTCAATAAATAATTGGTTGTTGGAAACAGTAACAGGAAAATTCCGGAGGTTCCTGTCAGCCGGGCCGTTCTTCACAGTTCCTTTGCTATCAAATTCGGATCCATGGGCAGTACATTGCAGGTAATCGCCCGAGGCCTGGAGCTCTGCTCCCTGGTGAGTGCAACGCATCCACAGGGCTGAATACTCTTTTTCACTGAAGCGGTATACACAGACCGGGTATTGCAGAGCCTCATTCCGGACAATGATATAAGAATGATAAGCGGTCTTTCCATTTTGTCTGGTAATGAACTCATCCGCATTCAACGTCAGTCCATCCTTTCCCAGGGTACCGGTAATATAACGTGTAGCAGTACAGGAAGAAGCGACAGCCGCCAATGCTGTTGCCGACAAACAGGCTGCACAACTATTTTTTATAAATTTTCGCCTGTCCATGTCTATAATGATTCGAGGAATTTTATAAGCTGTGCTTTTTCCAATGTATTCAGTTGCTGGAATTTTGTCCTGCTTTGCGTCGCTTCACCACCATGCAACAGGATCGCTTCTTCAACACTTCCCGCTCTTCCATCATGGAGTAAAAAATAACTGCCTCCTTGTGAGTTTTCAGAAAGACCCAGTCCCCACAAGGGTGGTGTTCTCCATTCGGGCGTAGTAGCAGAACCTTCTGTATAGCCGTCATTCAATCCCGGTCCCATATCATGCAGCAACATATCGGTGAAGGGGAAAAAAGTTTTATTGGATAATGCATCAATGGAAGAAAAACCGGTTGTTAACTGGGGCACATGACATTTACCACAGTCACTGCTCATAAACAATTGCCGGCCGGCCTGGATGGCAGGATCATTTATATTCCTTTGTATCGGCGCTTTTAGTGTTTGCAAATAGAACACCACATCATTGACGGTCTGCGTGGAAACTTCCGGTCCGATCGGGAGACCACTGTAGGTATCCACTGATTCAAATACCGATGTGATACCGATATCCTGGTTATAAGCGTTAGCTGTCTGGTGTAATAAATTATAGGCCGCTGCTTTTTTTCCAAAACGACCGATGTATTTACCATTCAGTATAACCGGGTTGGGGCGGATGATCGCATAAGAAGGAGCCGTGATCCAGTTGGGTCGCCCCGAGATACCATCTCCGTTCATATCATTCTCATCCGCCAGCATCATCAATGTCGCGTCGGGAACAAGGTCAAGAAAACCTAATCCTGTATTGGCAGGCGGCATGAATTTGGAAAAAGTAGCTCCCGCTGGTATTTGTTCCGGTTGATAACCCGGCAACGCCCGGTGTTGTAACTGGGGTCCACCCAAATGGAGGAACTGGTTACCGGACGGATCACTCTGCCCAAAACGGGTGAGCATGGTAAAAGGATGGCCTTTGCCATCACCCGCATGACAACTACCGCAGGAAGTAGCGACAAAGATGGGCCCGAGCCCGTTTGAACTGGTGAATACCTCATCATTAAAGGCGATATCTCCGCGCAGGAATACAGCATTTTGTTCAGGGGTAAGACCGGCCACCGGTCCATCCAGTAACTCATCGTCAGCCGGAGTGCCCGGCAACAGCTTCTGGCAGGCCACAAAAGACGTCAGCAACCCCGCTATCACAAGGATCTTTTTCATTATTTATTTGAGTGTTCTAAATATTTTTTTAGACAAGTCTAAAAATTAGTTTAGTCAAATATAATAATTTATGGCATACCGCCAAGGGGTCTTATTTGTTTTTTTGAAGAAGCGAAGGGGTTAGAAGGTCAAACTATTTACCTTTCAGCGCATTGAGGAATGTGCGTTCAAAACTGACCTGCCAGCTATTTGCGGACATACGACTCATATTCCCGCTGACCTGGAAACGATAGCCGATATTGAGTTTGGCGTTACTATTGAAGATCAGTTGCACCGCCGGCGCCAGGTCCAGGCAATATTTATTGGCATCGAGCGATTTTTCCCCCAGCAATTCCGCATACACATTCATGTTGGTTTGCTTATAATCTGTATACTCTTTAGGGAATACCAATAGACCTCCTGACAACGAGTAATTGATGGACTGGTAGATACGTTCGGGAACATAGATCACTTTGTCGTTCCTGGATTTATCCAAGACCTGCGTATGACTGACCGTGGCAGATAAAGCGAATTTATTCCAGAGTTGTGTGGCAATGAGACCGGCTTCCACTCCCTTCTTGTCGCCCATCAGCGTGATCTCGTCATAATGGAAAGGCGCTTTAGTGAGCGATGCATCCGCGAATACGGCCATCCGGAAATGTTTATGAATATCGTCATTGGAAAGAAACCGGTATTTGGCATAGAAATTAACCGACTCATACCGGAAACCCGGTGTATGCATATTACTGACCGTACCGCCCGCGTGCAGCATTAATTTCTTACTGATCCCAAACATGATCTGTGGCATGATGCGATGGGAAAAACGATTGTATATCCTGTCACTGGTAACAAAATGATCCGTCAGCTTTACACTGATGGAATGCGCCGGCATATTGGAGGCCGGCTCGGTGAATACATATAATTCCTGTGCAGGGAGCCTGGTTCCGTTGAAAACAAATAAGAAGAAAAAAAACTTTTTCATGTGCATCCCTGTCATTTATCAATTAACTCTTTCAATGCTTTCTCCAGGTCTTTCCCGACAAGGTCCATAGCGAGTAAATTGCCATCCTTATTTATCAGGTACGAAGTAGGTAATGCATAGATATTCCATTTCCGGGCCGTTGGTGTTTCCCAACCTCCCCTGTCGATCACCTGCATCCAGCTGATCTTATCTTTTTTGATCGCCCGGACCCAATCTTCAGCTTCATTATCCAGCGAAACACTATAGATCTCGAATCCTTTGTCTTTGAACTTATCATAGATCTTTAACAGGCCCTTATTGGCTGCCCTGCAGGGACCGCACCAGGAAGCCCAGAAGTCCAGCAATACGACTTTACCTTTTAAGGAAGATAAGCGCAACGTATCCCCTGCGGCGGAAGGCAATGCGATCTCGATCGCCTGCTGACCCTGCCGGGGTTGTGCATAGGACACCGTACCAGCAATCAGGCCAATAAACAAAATAAGACGAACGCGATGGTTTATCATTAACATTAAATTTAAAAAGCTTCTTCCCGTATCCAACGGGAAGAAGCATATGAATTAAATCCTGACATGGTAGACCCTTTCACCCTCCCCGATACCATCTTTGATACAGCAGGAAGCGGCTTTACCGGTTTGCATACAGCTCATTTTGGTAGCGGAACTGTATTTCTTAAACTGTTTCTCCGTTACAAAATTCTTATCTACTACCGTTACTGTCTGCTCCCCGTTCAGCACCTGGCTCCCGGCATCAAGGAAATGAAAATTCTCAGTACCGATCCTTGTATGCTGGTCCTTTTCAATCTTTATATCATGAAAAGTACCGGTCATCTTCAGGCTCCCGATCGAAAAACCGGCATCTTCCACCGCCTCTTTGAGTTTATCGATACTGACGGTTTCATTTGCTTTGAACGCGATAGTAAACGCGGAATTTTTGATATCGGCCTTCACGGATTCTACAAAAGGAACTTTCTGCAATGCCTTATTGATGGCATTACTGCACATGGCACAGGTGAGTCCTGTCGCCTGCAGCGTTGCTTTCGTGAATTGCGCCCGGGACGATGCTGCTGAAAGGGCTATTACTACCAGTAATAACAGCTTTTTCATATTCTTTGCTGTTTAGCCTTATGATTTTTTGCAGCAATCCTTACCGTCATGACCCTCCTTCGTGCATTTGCCATCTTTGCAGCAATCGGGCTTAGCTTCATGATGATCTTTTTTGCCATGCTCACATTTTGCTTCA
>DASYLC010000170.1:0-7880 GCA_036009775.1 Chitinophagaceae bacterium | reverse complement strand
CAACAGGACTACTTCAACCAAAGCCGGTGACCTTGTCCAGGCCGATGCTTTTCACTCCGGGGTACGAACTGATGTATTAGCGGGTGCGGACAGGATCGATGTCTACCTGCCCCTGCTCAAGGGCCGCACAGTGGGAATCTTTGCCAACCAGACCTCGATGGTAGGTAATACACACCTGGTAGATACATTAAGGAAACTGGGAATCGATATTAAAGTAATATTTGGTCCTGAACATGGTTTTCGCGGTACAGCTGATGCAGGAGAAAAGATCGGGAACTATACTGATGAGAAGACCGGCATTCCTGTTGTTTCATTATACGGAACTAAAAGAAGACCATCCGCTGAAGATGTAAAGGGTGTAGACGTGCTGATCTTCGATATCCAGGACGTGGGTGTCCGTTTCTACACTTTTATCTCTTCTCTTGAAGAATTTATGGAAGCCGCGATGGAATTTGAGAAACCCCTGATGATACTGGATCGTCCCAATCCCAACGGACATTATGTGGATGGTCCCGTGCTGAATATAAAATACCGTTCCTTCGTGGGCCGCCAACCCATACCGATCGTATACGGAATGACGATCGCTGAATATGCATTCATGATCGCCGGGGAAAAATGGCTGAGCGAAAAAGCCAACGCCAGGTATGCGTATTATCAAACGGCAAATAATTCCCCGGACACTCCCTTTCATTTCCAGGTGATCAAATGCAAAGGATACGATCATAAAACAAAATATGAATTACCGGTAAAGCCTTCACCTAACCTGCCCGACATCCAGTCGGTCTATTTATATCCCTCTACCTGTTTTTTTGAAGGAACTGTTCTGAGCGAAGGAAGAGGTACAAAAAAACCTTTCCAGGTATTCGGTCACCCGGCATTACCGAAGGAGCTGTTTTCGTTTATGCCCAATCCCAATGAAGGAGCTAAAAGTTCCAAATTGTATGGACAAACCTGTTACGGATGGGATCTGTCGGGTACTCCGATCGAAGTATCCGAAAAAGTGGACAGCCGGATCCAGCTGAAATGGCTGATGGAAGCTTATAAACTCTTCCCTGAAAAGGATCATTTTTTTATCCTCCCAAAATCCGGGCAGATGAACGAATCATTCTTCACTAAACTTGCCGGCACCAACGATCTCTGGCAGCAAATTGCCGCGGGGACATCAGAAGAAGAGATCAGGAAAAGCTGGGAGCCCCAACTCAGCGAATTCAAGGTCATCAGGAAGAAATACCTGCTTTATGAGGATTTTGAATAAGAGGAAATGTTTCATTTTTTAAGCTCGCAGAGAACGCTGAGCATTGTGCTGTATTCAATTTTCTCTGTGATACCTGCGCTTTTTGCGTGAACTATTTTAAACGGTACATTCCCAATAATTGCCTCTTATCGATT
Source organism: Chitinophagaceae bacterium (assembly GCA_036009775.1). Taxonomy (GTDB): domain Bacteria; phylum Bacteroidota; class Bacteroidia; order Chitinophagales; family Chitinophagaceae; genus JJ008. The sequence continues at coordinate 6,491 of DASYLC010000170.1, read as the reverse complement.
TTTCTGTTACATTTATAAATGCGGTGGGCACTTGTTTGTTTCTTCGTTTTTACCAGCTCCTGTTGTGTTGCACAATATTATGAAACGTACTCGCCGGCGAATGGTTTGGTGGATGCCCGGGTCAGCAGGATCATACAGGATGGCAGCGGTCGCATTTTTTTCCTTACCAGGGATGGCCTGAGCATTTACGATGGGCAGCGTTTCACTAATCACACAAGGTTATCAGGATCGCCTGTGGGAATGATCATTGACGGTATGCTGATGCCCGACGGGAGTCTTCAATTATTATCCTTCGATGGCTACTGGATCCATGCAAGCAAAAAAAACATTGTTGCCGATACCGGTTTTCTCCCAAAAATACCAGAAGCATCGGCCATACTTTCATTACCGGGCAATGAAAAACTCTTCATCTCCAATAATGGCCTCTTTGTTTATAAAAATAACCCGGCAAAAGATACCAGGCAGTTCCGGCCCCCGGGCATGAAGATCAGTCCCCTTGATAAATTTGCAGCATCGGGCAATTATCTCGTCTTCAACTATTACCAGTATAAAAGCAAATACATCTACCTCTGGGATATAAACAGGGAAATAATAACGGACTCTCTCCCAACGCCTGTTATTCATTCCATGCTGACAGATAAAGAAGGAAGGATCCAGGTCTGTACCGTTACAGGTTTACTGCAATTAAATAAGACAGCGCTGGAGCAGGGGAAATTGCAGATGGAAAGACCCTGGTTCGGCAAGTTTATCCCTGCCGGTTTCCCAGTTCAAAATATATTTTTTGACAGGCAGGAAAACATCTGGTTCATCAACGATCTGGGTTGCCGCCAGGTGGATCCCCGCAACGGGAATATTCATTCATACACATCCGCCAATGGGCTGCTCACAGGAATTAACTCCATTTTCCAGGACAGGGAAAATAATTATTGGTTCATCGCATACGGTAAAGGTGTCCAGAAGCTCATGCAGACCAATTACGAGATCGTGACCCGGATCGGGGAAGTGGCTATTGAAACCGTTTTCTCATCCAATACATCGGAGGACGGAAGTCTTTTCCTTTTCACGAACAAAAATATGATCGCTTTTAAGAATGATCGTGCGCAGGAATTCGCCCTGGCCCCACAGCTGTTTACCAATCCTGTTTTTTACTGGCAAAAAAATTACTGGACCTATGCATCTCCTGATCGTCTTGTCAATAACGAAAAAAAATATATACCTCTCGGGGATTCTTCACTCGTGAGCAGGATCGCTCATTTCCCTTCCCCTCATGTCAACACAGACCCCGAAGGAAATCTTCTGCTTGCGGGTAATCTTATCACCGTGATTAAAAAAGATCTGTCTGCCCACCGTCAGCCTCTTCCCTACTTTGCTGACAACATCGTTACGGATGAGAAAAATAATTTCTGGGCTTTTTGCCGGAGTAATGATATTGTAAAATTCAGTTTCCGGGATAACCAACTGATCAAACAGGCTTCTTTTCTTTACCCGGGTATCGAACCACGTTTTGCCATCCATTGGAATCTCGATACATTCTGGATCGCTTCGCGGCAAAATGGTATCCTGATCGCCAAAATAACAGACCGGTCATTCACTGTTATTGGAAAACTGACCCGGGAAAACGGCTTATCGAATGATTTTGTAGAGACCCTGTTAAAAATAGATGGGCAGCGGGTAGCCGCAGGAACCGCATCAGGGCTTGATATTATCACCCTGGCGGGAACCGATACCCTTATTGCGAATGTATCCTCCCGTATCAATCATTTCGAGCCGATACTGCAATTAAGCAGGGATGATAAAGGAATGATCTTTGCCCGTACCGAGAATCTTCAGCTCTTCCGGTATGATCCCTTTACGACAACCTCACCGGATTATGACCCTGCCGCATGGATCAGCAAAATAACAGTGAATGACCTGGCCATTGATACATCCATCACCACATTCAATTATCTTCAAAACAATTTTCTTTTTTCCGTTACTTCTCCTTCTTTTACAGACAGTAGGAGTATTATATTCAGTTTCACCCTTTCCGGCGAAAAAAAGGTTTGGCAACAACATAGTAATAAAGCGGATTTCAGCATCAGTAACCTGCCACCCGGTAGTTACCAGCTGACGGTAGTGGTCAAATATCCCGGCAGGATATACCCGGATAAAAGGATCGGATACCATTTCACCATACGCCTTCCTTTCTGGAAGACCTGGTGGTTCATTAGTGGTATCCTGTTGCTTATACTTCTTACTGCCTGGTATTTTATCCGGGACTATTGGGAAAGAAAAATGCAACGGCAAAAAATGATCATGGAAAAGGAGCTGGCCATTGAACAGGAACGGACCAGGATGGCGAGGGAATTACATGATGGGCTTGGCAGTATGCTAAGCGGTGTTAAACATTCCTTCTCCGCTATGAAAAATGAGCTGGACATGAAAGGAACGGAGGAAGAAAAATTCAACTATAATATCGGTAAGCTGAATGATTCCATTAAAGAGCTTCGCAATATTTCCCATAGCATGGCCCCGGACAGCCTGCTGAAATATGGGCTGGAGAATTCCCTGAGAGATTATTGCCAGCATATCAGTCAGTCCGGTGAACTGGATATTTCCTTTGAAGCCTTATCCACCACCGACATGTATTTAAATGAGGAACAGTCCTTTCATATCTTCAGGATCGTCCAGGAATTACTGCAGAATATTATCATCCACGCAGGTGCCAGGCATGCCATCATTCAACTGAGTTATAATAACAAACGGCTTTACCTGACCGTTGAAGACGATGGGAATGGATTTGAACTGAATGACCCGCACCTGAAAAAAGGAATGGGGCTTAAAAATATAGAGAGCCGGGTCAATATATTAAAAGGACGGATGGATTACCAGACCGCTCCCGCAAAAGGCACTTCCGTACTGATAGAAATACCCTGCGAAGAAAAAAAATAATCCTGTTTTATAGGTTTCCTTCTATTGTCCCGGCCCGCCGGACAACTAAAATTGGGCAGGACTCTACCACCAGCAACGGGAAAATCCTCTTTTCAGGGGAGGATTTGGAATGGCTGATAAATGAATATTTACAGCATGAAAAAGATATTCCTGGCCGGTTCGTTTAGTTTATTTACCCTGTTCTGCGTGGCACAGCAGGCAACATTCGATCTTGTAACCTGCACGCCCCCCAAAGGATGGAAAAAACAACAAACGGAAACAATGCTTCAGCTCACAAAAGAAGATGCCGTAAAAGGAACATACTGCAGCATTACAATAGTGAAATCCATTCCCGTCAACTCCACCTCAAAAGAAAATTTTGACGTCGCCTGGGGAACATTGGTGAAGGAAATGGTGACTGTTTCAGCGGCACCAGAAATGCAAACACCTTCTTCAGAAAATGGATGGGAAGCTCAAAGCGGTTATGCACCTTTTGAAAATGATGGGAATAAAGGAGTTGTCCTCCTTGTCACTTCTACCGGTTATGAAAAAATGGTAAATCTTATTGCGCTTACCAACACCGATGCCTATGAAAAAGAGCTGACTGCTTTCTTAGGTTCTATTAACCTGGCCAAACCATCCGGCAACACCAATAAAAATAACCTGGGAAAAACAGGTACAGTCGCTTCGCCCCCAAAAAGCCAGGCCCTTAATACCGGTTTTTCTTTCAATACGACGAATTTTGATGATGGCTGGACAAGCACAGTACAAGCAGATTGGGTAGAAGTCATCAAAGGGAACAGTAAAATTCTGATCCATTACCCGAGGGATGAAACCGTTTTCCCCTCTGACCCAGATCCACTGATCAGGACTGTTTGGGATATTTTGGTTGCAAATCGTTATTCAAACCTGAGAAATTTCAAAACATCGTATATCAGTACCTATAACCGCCCTTACCTGGGTATGGGTTATATGACGAACAACCAGACAGGTAAAGAGGTCTTTGTCGTATTATACCGCCAGGGCGAAACAGGCTGGATCGAATTCATTGAAGCAAATAAGAACAGCTTTATCCAACAATATAAATTTGACCCGGAAGCGATCCGTTGGGACAGCGAGACAGAACTGTTGAAGCCCCTGGAAACAATGGTCAACTATAACAAGTTTGCGATCGCTGTAAGTGATTTCAAAGGTACCTGGACCAGTGATTTTACCGGGATACAACACCTGTATAATATATATACTGGTAACTCTGCAGGAATGAATATCCATCAGTCCAGCCAGACCTTCCAGTTTGGCGCCGGCAATACATACAACTGGAGCCTGGTGGCAGTAAATGGAACGACAGGAAATACGAAATATGTCAGTGTTAAATCTTCCGGGAAGTTCTCTGTTCCCAACAACTGGCAGGTCCGCTTCAGTGATATGGAAGGGAAGCCAAAACTTTATGATGCATTTTTCGTTTGTATAAAAGGTGCAAGATTGTTGAAAATGAACGATGCTGTTGCCAGGGGCAGTGGAATGTATACGGTCTATGGAAAAAAATAAATTAACATAATAGCAGTGAAGTTAGTAGTGGGTCAGTTTGAAATTCTTGGGTCCCATCGGGACGCTTTTGGGTAGAATGATCGAGGGGATTTATAGGATGTCCCGTAGGGATATATTGTGCGATCCAATGCTATTAGCCGGTCGCACAAATCGTTCCTACGGAACGATGTCAAACGTCTTATATACATAACTACCCATAAAATGTCCCTATGGGCAATGTCATAAGTTAAGGAAACGGCTAAAGCCGTTCACAGATTCTCTGCCTTTTATAGCCCATGGTTTAAACCGTGGGCTATAAAAAGGGACAATCAAAAAATAATCGTTTTAACGATTTACCGCTTAACTTAATGACATTATCCTATGGAACAGAATTGATTTCAAATTGACCCATCCCCTACGTTAGCAGGTCCGGGCCAGACCGTTAATTTTCATTTATCTTCGCAGTCATAAACCCCCGTTCATTTAAAGGGGGTTTTTAGTTGGCCTGCATGGAATCAGAAAAATATAAACAGCTACGGATTGTTTTTATGGGCACACCTGAATTTGCCGTGGCATCGCTGGATGCACTGGTCAAAGCTGGTTGCAGTATCGTAGCCGTCGTCACCGCCCCCGATAAACCGGGTGGTCGTGGCCTGCAACTGCAACAAAGCGCTGTAAAAAAATATGCCGTTGAACAGCATTTGAATGTGTTGCAACCGGAGAAATTAAAAAGCCCTGAATTTTTAGCAGCCTTAAAAGAATTAAACGCTGATCTGCAGATCGTAGTGGCATTTCGCATGTTGCCTGAACTGGTTTGGAATATGCCGCCCATGGGCACCGTGAATCTTCATGGATCTTTATTGCCCCAGTACCGGGGCGCTGCTCCCATCAACTGGGCCATCATCAATGGTGAAGATGAAACCGGGGTGACCACGTTTAAATTAAAACACGAGATCGATACAGGGGATATTTTATTGCAGGAAAGCTTTGCGATAGAAGAAGAGGAGACAGCAGGTGATGTGCACGATAAAATGAAAGAGATCGGCGCTGCTGTACTGGTTAAAACAATAAAGCACCTGGCAGACGGAACACTAAGCGAGATCCCGCAGGCCGGCAACCTGGACAAGGGCGCTGCACTCAAACATGCTCCCAAAATTCATACAGATACCTGCCGGATCAACTGGAGCCAGCCTGTGGAAATTATCTTTAATCTCGTCAGGGGATTGAGCCCCTATCCCGCCGCTTTTACAGTAATGAACGAAAAGATGATGAAGATCTTCAAAGCAAAAAAAGAGATCGTCTTCCCTGCCCATACGGAAGGTGATAATGTTACAGATGGAAAAACTTTTTTAAAGATCGCCTGCTCCAACGGCTACCTCCATTTGCTGGAAATACAGATGGAAGGAAAGAAGAAAATGAAGATCGAAGAGTTCCTTCGCGGATACCGGCAATCGAATAACCAATAGCATTGCGCAGCAATAACCTATTTGACCCATGTGACGCATATGACTATATGAGCCACCTGACCATTCTCTACTAATAATTCACTTTCACGATAAATTTATCCTGCTCTGTAATAGCAAGAGCTGAAGCTGCGGCGTTGCTGATGCGGATATTTAGTCCTTCGTTTTGGCGAATGCCACTCATTTCACCCAGGACTTTGGCATACACGATCTTGTTATTCGTGGGGTTGACGATCTTAATAATCGTTCCGGGAGCCACTTTATCGATCAACAAGTAATACTTCGCATCCTGCCATCCACTGGTTGTTTTAAATATCCCCGAAGTGACAGTTTCATTTTTCGAGACGGGACTTATTCGCACCTGCTGTTCAAAATGCGTTTGAAAATAACCCTGTCCTTCCATCGACGGCATTCTTGTTTCTTTAATAACAGGAGGCGGGTCTTTTTTCTCCTTTTTCTCCTCTTTTTCCTCGGCCTTTAGTTCTGCTTCCTCGGCCTTCTCTAATTCCTTTTTCGTCATATCCTCTTTCGCGGGTTCAGTATTCTTTGCAGGTTCTGTTTTAGCTGGTTCCGTTTTTACGGCTTCGTCTG